>CAXNEV010000300.1:0-5277 GCA_964200925.1 Candidatus Latescibacterota bacterium
TGAGAAATAAAACTCGAATCCTGAATTTTGATGGCTGTGCCTTCGCCCAAACGCGTCACCTGTTCGTGTGCCGGAATGCCCGGAATATCGGCGGCCAGTGTAATATCCAGGGCCACACCCACATCGGGATTCACATCAAAAGCACTGGCCGTTGCCCCGCGCAAACCCACTTCTTCTTGCACCGTGGCCACGGCATAGGTTTCAAAAGCAAATGTTTTGGCCGCCTTCATCGCCTCAATCATCACATACACCGCCACCCGATCATCCATCGCTTTGCAGCTCACGCCGTTGCCAATCTCCGCAAAATCGCGCTGCAACGTGACCATCGCTCCCAGTTCAATTTCTTCTTTGACTTTTTCGGCAGGCAAATACAAATCCACAAAAAAATCGCTGACACTTAGCGACTTGTTTTTGTCGGCATCGGTTTGAATATGCGGCGGTTTGATGCCCGGATACAGCAATCCGGGATAATCTTTTTTAAGCCCGGCAACCGTCACGCGCTGGGCCACCATATTGCGCGGATCATGCCCACCCATAGGAACCAGTCGCAACAGCCCTTTTTCGTCAATGTGCGACACCACAAACCCAATTTCATCCAGGTGTGCCGCCAGCATCAATTTCATCGGCTTTTTGCCTTTGCTCGCTTTTTTTTTGGCAATCAAATTGCCCAACCCATCCACGCGCATGTCATCGGCAATGGGTTGCAATTCCCGCCGCACAATTTTGCGCAACCGCGCTTCCCGCCCTGGAATGCCAGAACTCTCGCACAATTCTTTTAACAGCTTCATCGCATCTCCTCCTGTTTGGACGACCCGGCGGGTCGTCTCCTTTTACACCTTTTTATATTCCGCTATAATCTCATGATCCACACCGCCCCGAATGTTAAATCGACTGATCACCGTCATATCCACCGGATCACACACCGCAACCAGATCGTCCAAAATTTGATTGGTCACGGGCTCCATATAAATGCCCATATCGCGAAAGGCCCAAAAATAATGTTTTAAAGATCGCAATTCCACACACCGGGGGCCAGGGATATATCGAATTACAATGGTTGCAAAATCGGGCTGACCGGTTTTGGGGCACAACGACGTAAACTCTGGAAAGGTAAATTCAATCATATACCGCCGATCCGGTTTGGGATTGTCAAAGGTTTCGAGCATCACACGCAAATCGGTTGTCATAACCCCTCCTCGCCATGCCGCACGATCACCACGGTGGTGATCCCGCCGCGAACCGCAAATCGCCCCGTCACCTTCAATGCCACCGGATTGCATGCACCCACCAGATCATCCACCATCCGGTTCACAACTTCTTCATAATACACCCGCGCACTTCTGAAAGAGCCCAGATATTGTTTTAATGACATTTGCTCCAAACATTTTTTGTCTGGCACATACAAAATGGCAATGTGTGCAAAAATGGGCTGTCCGGTTTTTTCATAGAGCGCCGTAAATTCCGAAGTTTCAAATTCAATGGTATATCGCCGGTTCACGTCTGGATTTGCCACACATTCCAGCACTTCTTTTTTCATGTTTTCATTTTTCATGTTTAATTTTGCCGCTCCAAACTGACCCCAACAGGATTGGGATTTTTTGAGCGAATCGGCATTTTGTCATACGATTGATACGATACATTCAAGTGGGGCGTTTCGAGCCGGACATGTCCTTGATAACGCGAATCCATCAGCGCTTCTAACGCGCCGCTGATCAACAATGTGCGTTCGACAGGATACTGTGGTTTGCCGGTTAAAAACATTTCCTGAATGTTCAAACTCAAATAGCTGAAATGCGCATGAGGGGTATCGGGCAACACCACGCGCATCCCGTCAATTTGCCCGTTTTTTCGAGCTGCATAACCCCAACCTGTGGTATAGCCATTGAGCATCAATGTGGCTGTTTTTAACCCATCGGCATAGTCCATCAAAAATACCGCAGGGTTTTTGCAGTGATCGGCAATCTCGCCTTCTTCTTTGGCTTCAATATGCGCAATGGCCGCCTGTAACAAATCGCGATCCCACGCCTTTGACTGCCACACCGCATCCCCTTCCAAACATTGCACCGCCACAATGCCCGTTTCACCTCCCTGGCGGCGTTCCACCATAGATTGGAGCATTTCCAATGCGTGAAACCCATAAGAATCCAACCCGCTATAGGCCACCGACAAAGCTGTGTCAATTTTGGGATTGTCGGTGTATTCGATCCACGGATAACGCCATGCCAAAGGCAAAGAAGACCCGGCCATAAACGGCACATGTAATGCTTTTGCCCGATCGTACATCCATTTGGCATCGTGCCAATTATACGACAAATGTTTGTCGCTAAACACCGGCACCGAACGCCCCGATGTGGCCATGACCCCGCACACTTGTTCGAAGAAAAATTTGCGCGGATACATGTGTTGCTCTTTTTCATTCCATGAATAATCGCCGTGTTCGCCAATAATCAGCACCCCATCTACCGCCAGGTCTTTGCCACCCAGGGTCAACGCTTTTGGAATGCTTTCATACAAAGGCACATCGTGTGCCTTTGCCATCACCAGCCCAATATCCCGCTCGTGCACCTGATCCATATACATCGACACAATATCCACTTGGGGCGACATCAACCCTTCATCTATTGGAAATCCCTTCAAAAATTTTGTCACCACCACATCGGCGTGAGACTTGGGGAAATAGGTCGTCACAATGGCTGCAATCTTCTTTCGACTTGACATGTCACACCTCCCGCACAGCAACAGCAAATGCCCGTTTTGGATTTTCTACGGTCAGTTTGTGAATTTCATCTTCTGAAAATCCATTGTCTTTTAATGCCGGTAAAAAAGTCTCAAACAAATCCACAAAGGGTCGAAAAACGCCACCATTTGGTTTTCCGGGTTCATACCACCCCGCATCGTGTGACAACAAAACGCGATCCAGCAATCCATAATTTTTCATCGCTTTTAAATGGACAAGATCGCGCTCCAGGCGATTTTTATTCACCCCATCAAATGCAATCCACGCCCCCGCTTCAGCCGCTTTTTTGTGCTGCTCATTGTCTTTTTCATTTTGTGCGTGTGTCCATATCCACGCACCTGGATGAACGCCCTCTTCGCGCAATACCGCAATTTCTTCGTGAGCCGGTGTGGAAAACCCCGTGTGTGACATCACGGTCAGGCCCGTTTTTAAATGCGCTCGCGCCGCCGCACGCACCAGCTTTTGGTCGATTTCCGACAGCGCATCGCGATCCACGCCAATCTTGATAAATCCCGGTCGGATGCCCGTGCCCTCAATCCCCTCTTCCCACTCTTTCACCCAGCGAGCACTCAATTGATCTGCCGATTCGTCATAGGCGTGTTTGGGCACATATTTGTCATTGGCCGCCCCGTAATAACCCGTATTGGTCAACATCAAAATGCCAGTCGCTTCAGACAACCGTTTGAGCAATACCGGATCTTTTCCGATAAACGACGGGGTACATTCCACAAAGGTGTGACAACCCAGATCTTTTGCCTGTTTTAAATAAGGCAAAACCACCTGAAATACATCGTCTGCCTGGTAGCGATCTTTGGTGATCAAATCTGCGCCAACAAAATCCACCAGCACATGTTCATGCGTCAACACAAAACCCATTTTATCGGGCGCAACAGGCCCCGTCACGGTCATCACCTGTCCGGTCATAATCCCCTCCGATTTGGCCTGCCCCAACCCACCCACAAACACCCCACCCACCATTGCGGCACCCGCTTTTAAACACTCGCGCCGTGTCATCGCCCCGTCTTTCGAATAAGATCATAAAAAAAAGGCGTTCTGTCGTGTTTGAATATCGGTATCGCTTTCTTCAGTGTCAAGGCACATCATACATCGAACTTGCATTTGTATAAACCTTCCTCTATTTTGAAGTGTTAATCTTCATCATGTCTAATCGGTTATGCCAATCCAGAGGAGTACCACAATGTTACAGGAATTCAGGGTCGATAACTATAAATCTTTCATCAATGTAACTTTCAGACCACAAGACATGAATCTCCTGATAGGACTCAACAACTCCGGCAAAACCACTCTTTGCCAAGCAATGAGATTTGTAGCTGCCACAGCCTCAATTTCATTAGATCAATGCGCAGACAATTTAGCCGGAGGACGAGTAGGAATCACCAATCATTTTTTTGACAAACCCACAACGGACTTTTTTATTCGAGCAACCATTCCCCATCAAGACGAAAAATTGACCTTTGAATACGAATTGACCATTTTGCCACCTAAAAATTATGGCGTAGGTGCAACGCTAACCGTGGAAAAAGAAAAACTAACCGTTACAGGTGGAAAATTTGAGAACACTATCTTGCTCGAAAATACTCAAGACAAGGTCAGATTACTTCATGAAAACGATTATTTGAAAGGGGACACCAACTACATTGAGACAACAGCACCCCGGGACGTCACAATGTTAAACAGACTCTACGAACTTGAAACGAATACCCGCGCAAACAGATTCAAACGTTATCTTAATATTGTTTGGTATTACGATTTTTCCATTGCTTCGCTGAAAGGATCATCTCACAAACCAAACGAATTCTTTTTAAACATCGACGGCAGTAACCTGTCATCTGTTATTTATCGGTTAAAAACAAGCAATGAACGCGACTATCGAAAGCTATTAAAATATATACAGATTATTGAACCAAAAATTGATGTGATCAATTTCCAGGTGGCATCAGAAAATAATGTTTTTATGTACTTTGAAGATGCGGAAGGGCATTCTCTACCTGCTTGGAATGCATCAAATGGAACCCTGCGTTTTCTAGCAATGATCTATGCCTTATTTGTACAACCACAACTTTTGAATATAACGCCGATTGCCGATATGACACCGTTGCTCATGATTGAAGAACCAGAAAATGGCATTTATGTCGGATTTTTAAAAGATCTGCTTGAAATAAGCAAATTATCACCCAAACGTCCTCAAGTCATTTTCACGTCTCATTCTCCTTATTTTATCGATCTGTTTGATGAGCATATTGAAGGTATCTTTGTTCTAAACAGAGGTAAGCAACATTCAACAATCACCCAACCTGACCCAGAAAAAGTAAAGTTGCATCTTGAAAATTATCCTTTAGGAGAACAACATTTCAGGGAGATGTTAGGGTGAAGGGTCAAGTCCTATTTTTAGTTGAAATAGGAGAGGCGTGTCAGTCAGCAGAAAAAGCGTATTGAATATTCGATTCGAGTTTGAGTTCCTTCATCAAAGCCAGTCTGAGCATTGGGAGAAAATGGAAGCCTTTGATTTTTCGCAATCG
>CAXNEV010000301.1:0-5269 GCA_964200925.1 Candidatus Latescibacterota bacterium
GATCATGATTGCCTTATATTGTCCTGTTGATTATATTCCCGTAGTTTATCGCCATTCCTCCCGATTCTCACAGCGGAGATCTTATGTCGCTTCTGGAAACCATCAACACACCAGCCGACCTGAAAAAACGTTCTATTGAAGAGCTCGAACAAATTTGTATCGAACTTCGGCAATACATTATCGATGTGATCACAGAAATTGGAGGCCACTTTGGTTCCAGTTTGGGGGCCACAGAGCTCACCGTGGCATTGCACCACATTTTTGATGCACCCAAAGACAAAATTGTGTGGGATGTGGGCCACCAGGCCTATGGCCACAAAGTGCTCACCGGACGGCGCGAAGCGCTCAAAACCATTCGCCAGCCCGGCGGATTGAGTGGGTTTCCACTGCGAACCGAAAGCCCTTATGATACCTTTGCCGTTGGCCATGCAGGCACGTCCATTTCAGCAGCCCTTGGATTTGCCACCCAGCGCGACTTGATGGGAGAAAAAAACAAAGTCATCGCCATTATCGGCGATGGGGGTCTCACCAGTGGGTTGGCCCTTGAAGGGTTGAATAACGCCGGTGCCGCCAACCGCGACCTGCTGGTCATTCTCAACGACAACCGCATGTCCATTTCACCCAATGTGGGCGCACTGTCGCGTTATTTAACACGCATCATCACCGATCCCATTTACAACCGGTTCAAAAACCGCATCACGGAAGATCCGCTCTACAAAAAAATTAAAGAAGAAATCTGGAACCTCACGGGCAAAATCCCCGTAGTCGGTGAAAATCTGCGCCGGGCCGTAGGCGGGTTTGAAGAGGGCCTCAAAGGCATGCTCGTACCGGGCATCATTTTTGAAGAACTCGGGTTTCGCTACTTTGGCCCCATCAATGGCAATAACCTGCGCGAAGTGATTCAAACACTCGCCAACATTCGCGACCACAAAGGCCCTGTGTTGTTGCATGTACACACCATCAAAGGCAAAGGGGCCATACCCGAAGAACGGGAAGACCCCTACAGTGCAGAATCAACCAAATACCACGCCATCAGCCCGCCGGCACCCAAAAGCGAATTGCCCAAATATCAAAACGTCTTTGGCGAAGCCCTCACCGAACTGGCCAACCACGACAGTCGCATCGTGGGCATCACCGCAGCCATGGCCGAAGGCACCAGCCTCGACATATTTCAAAAAACCCATCCCGATCGCTTTTTTGATGTGGGCATAGCCGAACAACACGCCGTCACTTTTGCCGCAGGCATGGCCTTGGAAGGCGGACGGCCCGTTGCGGCCATTTATTCCACCTTTTTACAACGCGCCTACGATCAAATCATTCACGATGTGGCCCTGCAGTCGGCTCCGGTTATTTTTTGTATGGACCGTGCGGGTCTGGTGGGTGCAGACGGCCCCACACACCACGGCGATTTTGACATCTCCTATCTGATGTGTGTGCCCAACATGATCATCTCTGCGCCCAAAGATGGTGATGAACTGCGCGACTTGCTCTACACCGCTGTGCAACAGGTGGACTATCCCTTTGCCATTCGTTATCCGCGCGGCAATGTCAACAAACCGCTTTCTAACCGCGATCCCGAAGCCCTCAAAATTGGCTCCTGGGAAACCCTTGTCGAAGGTGATGATATTGCATTATTGGCCGTTGGCACTATGGTTGAAAACGCAGTGAAAACCCAAAAAGCCCTTGCCACTGATGGCATCTCGGCTGCGGTAATCAACTGCCGATTTGTCAAACCCATGGATATCGAAAAGCTCAATGACCTGGCCGAACATCACCGCATCCTCATTACCATCGAAGAAAATGCCGTTGAAGGCGGCTTCGGTTCTGCTGTTGCCCGTTATATGAGCGACCGCATGCGCCCTGGACAACGCGTTTATACCCTCGGCATTCCAGACCGCTTCTTCACCCACGGCTCACAAAATGCTCTGCGCGACGAAGCGGGTATCTCACCACAAGCCATCGCCGCCACCGCACGCCGTGCACTTGCCCAACAACCTGCCGAGCGGTAGAACAAAACCTATTTGAAATATCCGTAACCCAATCATGAAAAAGGCAGTCGATATCAATCGACTGCCTTTTTGCATCGGATTTGTGCGCTACAACTCAATGGCCATGAGAATGCCCATGGTTGTGAACGGGTGAATGGTGATGAAAAACGCCGTTTTTGTGCATCTGCTGGTGCATGCGATTGTGCGCGGCTTCAAGCGTGGCGCGCATTTGTTTAAAACGCGTAGCTTCTGGGCGCGGGGCCAGCGTGTCGATATAGGCAATAGCTCCCTCAATTTGCTCAAGCACGGCATTGGCATCGGCCTGGTTAAAGAGGGGTTTGCCTTCCACAATTACTTGCACAACACTGGTGTGGGCGGCAATTTCGCCATGTTTTCCGCGATAACTGCCGCGCACCCGCAGACCAATCCAGGTTGACTGAGCAATAGAAATTTCAGCACTGCCAGAGGCAGACAGCGCTTTGTCGATATTGACCTGTTCGTGTGTGAGGCCGCCCACAACAATTTCGACCTGGTCAACGGGCAAACCAACCGATTCCACTTTCCACGTCACATTGACCGTGCCACCCGTGGCTGGCAATTGAACTTTAGAACCGGGGTATTGCCCTTCGACAATCAGTTCAACCAGAGGGCCAACGGTAACAAAGGTGTTGCCTGCTCGTACCGCTTGCATCCAGTTGTCGTATGTAAATTCGCGGTTGCCAAGATGGGTATAGGTACGCACGCCGCCAAGCTGGGAACTGGCAGCCATTTTGTCGGAGCCACCCACAACGGGTATGTGATAACCGAGGTTGAGATAACGATACCAGTCGGCAATGCCATAAGGATTGATTTGTACGCTGTGCGGGTTAAACGTCATCATTTCCATCGCGTGAATAAGCCCAAGCACAATATCGGCGGCCCGCTCACACTGCGGATTGGGGCCGTGGGGCATCACCACCAGCCCCCCCTGATCAATGCAACGGCGCGCCCACTCGGCCATGGTCACTTCCTGGGCATCACCAAGTGCCGATTCGGACGGGCCTCCCGAACAAAGCGGGTGAATCATCGGGCCAGAATACCCGAGCAAAGAGATATGGCCAAGCACCTGCATGCGGTTTTCGGTGCCCACGCGCACGAGAAACTCGCCGTCGCCGCCAAATTCTTTGGCACCCAGTGTGGTTTTGCCATCAAAATCGGAAACATTAGAAAACATTTCTCCCCACTGGCTGGCCAGCAGATTCACAACATGAACCCCTTCGCCCTCCCCTTCAAGCCGGGCGGTTTGCGGGCTTAAAAAATGAACATGAGTATCTGCCGTAACCCACCCCTGTTGCCGCCATTTCAGCACATGGTCAATTTCAAAGGTGAACACATCGGTATCGGGTTTAACCGCAATTTTTTGGCGAATGGGCTTGATTTCATAACCCTTGAAAATCTCGATATATACATCCCCAATAGGCAGGTCAGCCACACATTCACCAGGGATATAACAATACTGGTTGCGGCCATTGACAAATTCGCCATAGTTGTCTTCAAACCAGTAGGGATTAACTTTGCGATGATACCCTTTGGGAGGCAGATATTCACCCGCTTCACCGTGCATGTGAAGGCGCACGGAAACGGGTTTTTGGGTACCTTTTTCAACCACGCGAATTTCAACCGGTCGATGGGCGGGTTTGATCGTGGCAATATCGCCCTGTTGCATATGCGACAGATCATAAGCCACATATCCAGAGTTTTCTTCGACTTGGGTGCCCACATAGAGTTTGGCCTGCAAATGGGCGATATATTCAACGACAACCTCGGTTTCTGATGCAACAGGTTGCACATCGGGTTCGTCGCCCAACCAGCGGTTGGCATCGTAAAAAAGAGCGGCACGTGCCGAAATAACCTGGCCCAGATCAATATCGATATTTTCAAGTTCCCCAAGGCCGTTGAGGCTTGCGCCTTCGGGCAATTCGAGTTTGAGTTTTTGGCGTATGCCAGGTCGCAACGGATGTTCTTTAACATGTGTGTGGGTAATCCCCAACACAAGGGCGCGTTCTTTTTGCGGGGTGAGGGTAAGGTTTTTAATGGGCTTGTCGGGAAATGGATTGGGCAGGGCATAAAGCCAGAGTTTCGTGCGGCTGCCGTCGCGACCGGAACCGTGGCGCGTTTCGGCCCGACCATAAACACCCTGAGGCCGACGCCCAAGACCGTGTTCTTCAGTGGCTCCCATCACAATGGTCGGTTTGGTTGCAGGCATCGCAACAAACGCGCTGGCCCCCCACCCAATGTGGGGTTGTTGAATGGCAAAGCGGCGTTTAATGGGCGTGGTTTCGGTTTGGCCATCGGCATATTCCATAACATAATCACAAACGTGATCGCCCAGTTCATTGCCATCGATGGCAAAATCGGCAAATCCATCGAGATAGTTGGTCACGCGGTCTTCCACAACGTGCAGAAAAATTAAATAGGTGGCTTGAATATCGCCCAGCGGAATATGCACGGGATCTTTATCAATCAAAATGCCGTTAAAGGTGTTGGCTTTGCCGAGAAAAAAGGGAATGCCCAGCAATGCCTGGTTGCCATAAGACGCGCTGTCTTTTTCGTCAAAAAATCCTTCCAGGCTCGTGCGATCAACATTGAAAAATTTACCAAGCGAAATAGGCGTAAAGTGCGAAGACGGAGGAATGTTCATGGGTAGATTCCTTGTAGAATGCAAGAGATGTGACCCGGCGGGTTGTCCGAAAAAATCAAATTATACAACCACTTCTTTTTGTACAGTATCCGGGCGGTTGCCAATTGACGGAGAGGCCATCAGACGCAGTTGTTGTTCGGTCAGATGGGAATAATCCGCCGGATTGTAATAGGTGCCCGCCCAGGCCGAGTGTCCGGGGCTATATTTATAGAGGAAAGCCCGACGCTCGTGATCGGCTGTCCAGGGCATTGTGCCGTGAACAAGGGCTTCGGTAAATATCAATGCGTCTCCGGCTTCCACTTCGGGCTGAACAACGTAGTGAGGATGGCGTTCAAAGTTGCGCACATCCTGGGGAATGCTTCTGAGAAAGTTGGTTTTGTGGGTGCCGGGAATGCAACAGAACCCACCGTCGCCTGTGTGTGCCGGAGTGGTAAAAAAAGTCACAACCGTGAGGCCCGTGCGAATCACTCCGTCGCGGTATTTGTACCAGTGGTCGCCCTCACCGCCATTGTCACCGCCGTGCAAACGGCCCCTGCTTGCGCCTTTTAACATAAAAATGCAATAATCGTGATCAATGCGCACTTTGAGGCCGATAAACTCG
>CAXNEV010000302.1:0-5228 GCA_964200925.1 Candidatus Latescibacterota bacterium
GTTGCCCGATGCGGCAGAACCCACGGTGGATTTGTTTGCGGCAGAAACCTCATCTTTGATGGCCTGGGCGCTGTACCTGGTGGGGTCAAAATTTGATGCGGTGTCACCGCTGATTCGACCGCGTTTGGCAATGGAAATTGACCGGCGCATTTTGACGCCTTTGCTGGAACGCGAAGATTTTTCGTGGATGGGTTTTCAAAACACGGGCCGGCGGGTGAACAACTGGAATCCGTGGATCAACTCAAACTGGTTGTTGTCTTTTTTGATCGTGGAACAAAACAAAGAGCGCCGCGCACAGGGTGTGGCGAAAAGTTTGCGGTGTCTGGACAATTTTATCAAACCCTATCCGCGCGATGGCGGATGTGACGAAGGGCCGGGTTACTGGGGAAGGGCTGCGGCATCTTTGTTTGATTGTCTGGAAATTTTGGAGAGCGCAACGGGTGGACAAATCAATTTGTTTGATGATGAGTTATTGAAAAACATGGGTAGTTTTATTTATAAGCTGCACATTCACGACCGTTACTTTGTGAACTTTGCCGATGCGCCTGCGCTGACAACACCCGTGCCGTCGATTTTGTTTCGGTATGGCAAACGCGTGAAAGATGATCAGATGGTGGCTCTGGGTGCCTGGTTGGCCAACCATGAAAATCTATCTGAAATGGGGTTTGGCGATAGTGTGGCCCGTCAGTTGCCCGCGATATTTTCTGCCAAAGACCTGTTTGCCACACCGGGCAAACAACCCTTGCCACCCGATGCGTTTTTTCCCGATATTCAGGTGATGTCGGCCCGCAGTGTGGCCGGTTCGCCCAATGGATTTTTTGTGGCGGCAAAAGGGGGCACCAATCAAGAAAGCCACAATCACAATGACATTGGCAATTTTGTTGTGTTTGTTGATGGCAAACCGCTTTTGATCGATACGGGTGTGGAACCCTATACGGCCAAAAATTCCAGCCCCGAACGCTACGATATCTGGACGATGTCGTCCAATTATCACAATGTGCCGCAGGTGAATGGACAAGCGCAACAGGCGGGTGTTGAATTTGCGGCCAAAGATGTGTCTTATGAAACAACGGACAAGACAGCAACATTCCGGCTGGATATTGCAGGCGCTTACCCTCAAGAGGCGAAGTTGAAATCGTGGGTGCGCACATTAGTACTGGATCGCACAACGGGTGTGCAAATTGAAGATGTATATGAATTGTCACAATCGGGTGGTGCAATTGTGTTGCATCTGATGACGGTTTGTGATGTTGAAATTGGCAAAGGAATATTGACTTTGAAGGAAGTACCCCTTGCAGATGGACGCGTGTCTGGTTCTGGACAGATTGGTTTTGATGCCCATGTATTTGATGTTTCCACAGAGGACATTTCTCTGGTGGACGGTGAACGGTTGCACAAAACCTGGGGGCCTCGCGTGGTGCGCATTTCCCTGAAACTGAAACAGGTGGCGCAACAGGGGATGTTGAAGTTGCAGGTTTCGAGATGATTTTTTTAAGATATTGGTCAGGTGACGATAGACGATAGATGATGGACGATTGTTAAAACCATCGTCTATCGTCCATTTCCATCGTCGGTTTTCAGTGAAGGGAGAAGATTCTGTGCCTATTCAGCCGTATGAAAAGAACCGATTTTACTGGCAGATGAACGGTGAACCCGTGGTGTTGTTGGGCGGGAGTGTGGAAGACAATTTGTATCAGATTCCCGATATAGAAGAACAGCTGGATTTGTTGGCATCGGTTGGTGGCAATTATGTGCGTTGCACGATGTCGTGCCGGGATGCAGGCAATGTGTGGTGGTTTGAGAAAGATCCCAAAACCGGGTTGTATGATTTAAATGAGCCGGGAGAAGAGCACTGGGCGCGGTTTGAGCGGTTTATGAAACTGACGGCAGAGCGGGGCATTGTGGCGCAGTTTGAACTGTGGGATCGGTTTGATTTTGCACGCGATAACTGGCAGGTGAATCCGTATAACCCGAAAAACAATGGGAATTATTCCACTGAAGAATCGGGTCTGATAGAAGAATATGTACAACATCCGGGGCGCAAAGAAAATGCGTTTTTCAGAAGTGTGCCTGCACTGGACAACAATGCAGTTGTGCTTGCCTATCAGCACAAGCAGATCGATCACATGTTGTCAATCACATTACAATACGACCATGTGTTGTATTGTATGGACAATGAGACCAATGAGTCGCCCGAATGGGGCAAATACTGGTCAAACTATGTGAAGCAAAAAGCCGTAGAAGCCGGTGTAACGGTGATGACCACCGAGATGTGGGATGCGCACAATTTGCTGGCCGAGGAACACAAAGCAACGATTGATCATCCTGAGATTTATGACTTTGTGGATATTTCGCAGAATAACCATCAGGTGGGCAAGGTGCATTGGGACAATCCGCAGGCTGTGCGGCAATATATTCAGGAGTCGGGCCACATTCGACCTTTGAATACGGTGAAGATTTATGGTGCAAACACCGGGCGTTATGGCACCACGCGCGATGCACAGGAGCGGTTCTGGCGCAATATTCTGGGTGGATTGGCTGCCACGCGGTTCCATCGGCCACCCTCGGGCTTGGGGTTAAATGACATTGTTCAGGCGCATATTCAGTCGATGCGGATGGCACTTGGGGAACACGATATTTTCAACAGTGAACCACATCTCAATTTGATTGACGATCGCAGTGGGAACGAAGCCTATTGTTCGGCCAATCCGGGCGTATCATATCTGGTCTTTTTCCCCGATGGGGGCAATGTGTCGCTGGATGTGTCGGATATGGGCGATAAATCATTGACGATTCAGTGGCTGGATATTCGAAATTGCATGTGGATCGACGATGAAGTGGATGTGTATGCCCTTGACGGACAGATTCGACTGGTGACACCCGATGAAGAAGGCTACTGGGCAGCGGTGGTGAGTGAACAATGAACAGGATAGTGCTTTACTGACTGTCTTGATTGAATGCTTTTGGTTTTGTGGTTTTGATCATTGAATATTGTGGTTTTTATGGGCGATTTTCAAGCACTGACATCGGGGCCAAAGCACCATTTTTTCGGGTATTATGGCGTGAATGTGTGGAATCCCACCATGCGTTATCATTTGTCACTGGAGACCGATTTTGCCTGGCGCGATACAAAACACATCATGATTTCAACGGATCTGTCGGGGCAGATGCAGTTTCTCGAATTTGTGGATCGCGACCGCACGTTTGAACCTTTTGGCCATGGGGCCTTTCCGTCCAGTGGGCACAATGCGTTTTCTCCCGACCGGCAGTGGGTGGTGTGTGATTCAAGCCCTCAAGAGATAGAGCGGATGTCGGAGTTGATGTTGTACCATATTCCCGAAGGTAAAAAATACACATTGGGCCAGGTGCATTCCCCGGCGATTTATACCCGAGATATCCGGTGCGATTTGCACCCGCGCTGGTCGCCCGATGGCAAGGCCGTGACATTTGATTCGGTTCACGGCGGCACCCGGCAGGTTTATCTGGCAGATGTGTCGGATATTGTGGGTTGACAATTCAGTCTGGATTAAACAAAAGCCCCGATGCGACGAGTTGCATCGGGGCTTTGAGACATTTTGTGAAAGGATACGGCAATGGCGCGCGTGCGGCTGGGATATGTGGGGTGCGGGTTTATGGCACAGAAAGTGCATTTGCACAATTTTACTTCCATACCCGATTGTGAGGTGGTGGCTGTGGCAGAGGTGCGTGAGGCATTGGGACAACAGGTGCAAAAGTTGTTTGGCATTCCAAAGTTGTATCGCCATCATCTGGAGATGGCCGAAGATCGCGAGATCGATGCCTTTGCCGTGTCGGCAGCTTTTGCAGTGCAGGGTGATATTGCGCGCGATTTGTTGAAGACCGGGCGACCGGTGTTTATGGAAAAGCCGATGGCGGTGAGTGTGGCACAGGCACAGGCCATGCTTGAAGCGGCACAAACGCCGGGGGCCCGGTTGATGGTGGGGTATATGAAGCGCTACGATGCCGGCAATGAACTGGTAAAAGAAACGGTAGATCACTGGCGCAATACCGAGGAGATGGGCAAACTCACATTTGTACGCGCACATGGGTTTCGCGGTGATTGGGTAGGCGGGTTGGATACACCGATGGTTCGGTCTGATGACCCCATGCCTCAATCCGAAGCAACGATGCCAGATTGGCTGCCGCCGGAATTTCACAAACGGTATATCGGGTATTTGCAGCAATACACACACAATGTGAATTTGTTGCGGTATTTTTTGAATGTGACCGATCGGGTGCGCATTCGCTCGGTGGAATTGGACGATGATGGATATTCGGGCATTGTGTCATTTGATATGAACGGGGTGCGAGCTGTGCTGGAGTCGGGGCGGTTGCAATATCACGGATGGGATGAACACACGCAGCTTTATTTTGAAAATGGCTGGGTGCACACATGGGCGCCACCGCTGTTGCACAAAAATTTGCCCGCCGAAGTGGAGATTTATCGCGGCGGCGAAACACACAGCATCACTCGGCCCATTCCAAAGGATCGGTGGTCGTGGGCCTATCGGCGCGAGGCCGAGCATTTTGTGCAGTGTGTACAAACCGGTGCACCCTTTCAGTCAACTGGAGAAGATACGTTGATCGATGTGCGGGTTTTTGAGGAAATTTATCGCGTTTTTTTAGAGTCGCGACGGGGTTCTTTTTAATAAGAGGAGAACATCATGGCAAAGTTGAAAGCGGGTGTCATCGGCTGTGGCGGACGGGGTCGCGGGCATGCAAGAGGATGGGTGTTGTCAAAAGATGTGGAGCTGGTGGCGTGTGCCGATCCGTTTGAAGAGCCGCGCAATAAATTTGCGGCAGAATTTGGCGTGGCGCGGTCGTATGCCGATTATCGCGAGATGCTCAAAAAGGAAGAGCTGGATTTTGTCAGTGTGTGTACGTGGATTCGCATGCACCACGATATGATTGTGGATGCGGCACAAAGCGGGATAAAAGCGATTCATGCAGAAAAGCCCATGGCCCCAACATGGGGTGAGGCAAAATCTTTATATCAGGCATGTGTCGATAACAATGTGGTGATTACATTTTGTCACCAGCGGCGATTTGGGGCGCAGTTTGTGAAGGCCAAACAGGTGTTGAAGTCGGGTGCGATTGGGCAACTCTATCGGTTGGAAGGCAATTGTCCCAATTTGTTCGATTGGGGCACACACTGGTTTGATATGTTTTTCTTTTACAACGACGATGTGCCCGCACAATGGGTGATGGGG
>CAXNEV010000303.1:0-5222 GCA_964200925.1 Candidatus Latescibacterota bacterium
AACACCACCGCACCTTCAACGGCGTGCCCATTAAAATCGACAAATTCCCCATCGCCCCCATAAATGAGCCGCGCCTGAACCCCATTGCGCGGCAATGTTGACGTTTTGACCAGATTGGGCCAGATGCCATAAACAGGAAAGGCCTCGCCGGATTCTTTCACAGTCAATTGCCCGCCTTTGTCAACTGGCGACGCCACACCATATCTTTCCAGCTCAACATCTTCAAGGCTCAATCGGCGAAACTCTGATTCTATAAAATGAGCCGCCTGTTGGTGACCTTCATATCCCACCACACGCGACCCATAAGACGTAAACTGCGCCATCAAATTGCGCACATCTTCTTCGTGCACATCATTCAACACGCGACTGCTCACTTCTTCTGCCCCGGGCACCAACGGTTCTGAAACAGGCACAGGAGGTTGCAACCCCAGCAAAGAACTCAACCAGGGATTGATGCGTTCTGGCCCCACAGCCATCAGGCCCATCAATACAAGACCAAGGCCAATGAGTACCATCCATGCTGTTTTTTGCAACCCGTTCATGAATGCCTAACTCTTCTATCGATCAATGATCAACAACGTTTGATTTTGTTTAATACCGATGCACACCATGTCCGCGCTCTGGAAACCAGATCATATCGATACCCGCCGACAAAACCACCCCCAAAATGTAACCCACCAGCAATCCGATAAACAAAGGCCGCGACTTGCGATATACCGATGGCCCACCAATTTTCAACAGCACCAGCTTGATCAGCCACGCAATAAAAACCGTAAAGCTCGTGAGCCGGGCAAGATAAGAACCAGAAATGGCAAATCCCACCGGATGCAGGGGCCACCAGACAAAATGATAACGCATGTAAATCAGGCCAACCATCACCAGACCGCCAATGCCAAAAAAGGCCAATTCCTCAGGGTTTTCTTCATAAAACGGCGATTTGTTGCGATCTTTAATCGCATCCACAGTGCTCTGGAAATGCCGTTCGGCTGCACGGGTGATTTCCCAACTGTTAAAATTATAAGCCCCTCTTTCATACCCCAGATTTACCGTAATCATCACGCTAACGGCAAAACTGACAACAAAAGCCAGTGCCAATGCACCCATCAATCGGCGGCGTTGCACCCCGGGAACGCCTTCGGCAATTTTACCCGCCTGAGTCAGTGCCGGCAAAAACAATCCTTTAAAATGGTCGGTGAGCAAACTTGCAAAACGGAATGCAACTTCTGTTGGAATAGAAATATTGCGGCGGCCAAAAAACGGGGCCACCATACCCCACGGCCCGGTCGGCACATTGGTAAATGGCAATCCTGTATCAGCCAAAATTTTTGCCATGCCGGTATAAACAGCCACCACAGCCCATAACAACAAAAAACCCTGTAAAGGATCAAAATTCATTTGTAACAGCCACACAAACAAATAGGCCATGCTGGCCAATAATCCAATGCAGGCTGTCCGAAAAGACATCATCTCTTCACGGTCATCCACGAGATTGTCTTTGCCCAACGCCTTCATGACCACATCGCGCAAATGCCGCCTGGATACCCAGAAAGTCGATGCAATCATCACATAAAAAGCACCTTTGGTTTGCCAGAAATAAACGCCAGAATAATAATAAGGCGAGATGGCGGTATAGCCCAGTTTGTTCAACCAGCCCCCTTCAAGAATAAACAACAAATCAAAAAACCAGACTGAAAACAACACATCCAGGCTGGCAAAATAAGAAAAGAAAATGGTAAAAAGGCCCAGATACCCCCGAATGGGCGGCATCTGGCGGTCGATCCAGTACCATTGTGATCCATAGATTGGAAATTGCGGAAAACCCGGTAAAAAATAATTGATGCAATTCCAGGCCAAAATCCCGAAAGAAATGCCAAATCCAATCCAGAACAATCGATTGTGCGTAAAAGCTGGCAACCATTTTTGACCATCTCCAGGTTCAGAAACCATATCCATCAATGGTGCCATAGCCGGAAAAATCAGACGTTCATGTTGAACCCATTGTTTCCTGAAAATTGCCGCCACACAAGAGAGCATCACAAAAGCTGCGGCCACCACTGTCATCCACCAGAACATGGGCAAAACCCAAACATCCCAGGGCAAGTTGGCCCCGCGCGGCAACCCTTCATAATACCAGGCGATGGCATTGCCCGCATTGCTTGGCACCAGCCAATTTGGCAAATGGGGATGCAAATATGTTTCCCAGGCATTTTCTTCAGTTGCAAAATAGTATGGGGCCGAAATATAACCGATTAAATATCCCACCAGCCCAAACCCTGGCAATGCCGCACCCACCAGTCCCATTGACAAAATTGTGTGCCATTCTCCCACAGACAGCAAATACCCCATCAACCGCCCCCCAACAGCAAGGGCAATCATCAGCAACACCATCACCATCAACATCGCCATGGGAATATGGCTGTAGGTCATTAAGGAACCGTGAAACACATAACTGATGTAAATAGCAAGCACATCCAGTGCAATCACCAGAAACACACCCCACCCAACGGCTCTCAATGTGACAGCCAGTTGCGGAAGCGGCAAAGTCTCTTGTTGTTCTTGCGTATTTAAAGACATAACTTCTCACATCAGGTAAACAAACCAGGAATCGATAACCGAAGATAATACAGCGTGCTGTTTCAATTTTACATATCATAAACGACTTCAAATGAGTACGCGATGTGTGACTTCTTTTTGTAACTCGTTGATTTTCAATGGTCGTCATTTCCAGTTCCGGTAAACCCATTGTTGCAACACACTGGAAATATACGTCTTAGAAAAAGTCACACATGGCATCAAATGAATTTCAGATTATACCCTCCCCCAAACGTTTTGTCAAACAATTTCAACCAATCGAAAAAACCTCTCTATCATATTTAAAAATATTATATTTGAGCTTCACAAAGATCTCATTTAAACCACATATACGTCAAGAACCTTGACAGACAATTCCCGTTTTGTTAAATTTGTTCTCCGCCAATTGCGAATAGATATATTGGCAGAGAAAAAATGACGGCTCCCTAGCTCAGTTGGTAGAGCAGAGGACTGAAAATCCTTGTGTCACTGGTTCGATTCCGGTGGGAGCCACCATTTTTCCTGAAAAACACGCATTGCTCATTGCAGCTATGTGTGTTTTTTTTTGCTCAATTTTTAAAAAATGCAAATTGGTGATCCCCATCACCAACCTGACCAATAAAAACCGCACAAAACGTGATGACCATCACCTCTTTTCGTGCTTTGATTTATGTATTTTAAATACTAAATTCAGCCCGTAAATTCCAACATCACCTGTTCAATTAAATAAAAGGAGGAAACTTTCGGGCGTGTTGCAAAGCAGATTTAAACCTGAAAAACTTGTTCACAACTAACAATGGAGGAGTGTACCATGGTCAATCAGGTTTTTCGCAAAATGTTGTTCGTTATTGCTATGATCCTGGCAACAGGAGCCACAGCATTTGCAAATATCATCCTGGATTTAGATACAAATGATGGAAATCAAGGTGTTCAAAGTGCCCAAATTAAAGCAGGAGAAACCAAAGAAATTGAACTCATTGCCGAAAAAGGAGCACTGGGCATCGCAGGGTTTGAAATCGCCATTGAATTTGACACCAATCAATTTACATTCAAAGGTTTTCAACCCGGTGGCCTGATGACAGGAGCCATTACGCTGCCCCAAAAAAATACCGCAACAGGGGTCACATTAAGCGTCGGTTTTCTCGGTGGTAAAAGCGCCGCCGACAAGGGATCATTGGGCAAATTACAAATTGAAGCCACTCAAAATCTCAAAACCGGTGGCAAAATTGCTTTGACCAAAGGCTCCTTTGGATCATCTGGACAAACAACCGAATTTGCATTAACCACGGCCGTCTCGCTCACAACTGCCGCAGCAAAAGATGCAACCACAGGCCCAATACCAGAATCGGCCAATATTCCACCTCCAGGTTCAGGCCCAGTAGGATCAACTGTAACCCCGCCAGGACAGGGTGGCACGCCTCCGGGACAGGGCGGTACACCTCCAGGTCAACAGCCGGGTTTCCAGAATCCAGGACAAAGACAACAACCGGGTCAGCCGCCTCAGGGACAAGGGCAGGGTGGCCCGCCAGGACAAGGTGGTACACCTCCAGGTCAACAAGGGCAGGGTGGCCCGCCAGGACAGGGTGGTACACCTCCAGGTCAACAGCCGGGCTTCCAGAATCCGGGACAAGGACAACCATCTTCCGAAGAACTTAGAAAACTGTTTGAACAGTGGCAGAAAAGCCCTGAATTCAAGGACTTAAACGGGGATGGTAAAACAGATACCGCTGATTTCAAAATCTTCTTCGACAAACAAAGAGCATCCCAACAGCCTCAAGGACAAGGGCAGGGTGGCACACCGCCAGGACAAGGTGGTACGCCTCCAGGTCAACAGCCTCAAGGACAGGGACATCAACCAGGTCAACAGCATCAAGGACAAGGACAACCAGGGCAGGGTGCCCCAGGTCAACAACCCGGTTTCCAGAATCCAGGACAAGGGCAGGGTGGCACGAGTCCAGAAGTTTTGATCAGCACGTTGCCTTCTGCCTTACAGCCATCATTTAAAAATACGCTTCAGTTTTCAAAAAAGGCCCATATTGAAGCCGAATTGAAGGCACAAGAAAGCATTTTGAAAACGATGCAGGAAACCAAGCAATATTTGGTCAGTGCCACACCAGAAGAAAAGGCGACCATTGCCAAAGTGCTCTCTTTCTTTAACCAGGGTCCGCCATCTGCACCGACAAGCCCATCTGGTGCAGGAACCACAACCCCAGCTACCCTGGATGCCGACCAGTTGGTCAACAAAATTATTGAATTTGCTCAAAAGAAAATTGAAACACTGAAAAAAGATTTGTCCTCGCTGTAAAATCCACTGCGGGATCGGTCATTGGCCGATCCCGCACAATAAGGAGGGAATAGCATGCGATTTAAAATGCCCAAAACTCTCTTAACAGCAGTTTTAACGTTCGGTATGGTTGCAGCTATCAATGCGCAACCTCCTGCACCAACAGGAGGTCCGGGGATGGCACCACCGGCGCCTCCGTCGGCAGAAGAAATTTTTAAATCCATCGATAAAAACGGCGATGGCTCCATTTCCAAAGAGGAGTTTGCCGCTCACAAACCCCCAGCACCTCCTGCACCAACAGGAGGTCCGGGTATGGCACCACCGGCGCCTCCGTCGGCAGAAGAAATTTTTAAATCTATCGATAAAA
>CAXNEV010000304.1:0-5213 GCA_964200925.1 Candidatus Latescibacterota bacterium
CTTGTGGGCAGCGGATAGCCTTTGAAGGTTTGCCCATCGTCTGATGAATGAAATAAAGTGGGCACACCCTGATTCATGGCCAGCACATAAATATCGCCGTCGGCATCAAAAGCCACTTTGGTCCAGGGGCCGGCATGTGCGCTGGATACCGATTGGGCAGCACCAATGGTTTGCCATGTTTTTCGATAAGTCATCACGCCTTCAGAGGCGCGAATATACGGTCGGTTTTGAGGATCAAAATAAACCTGGTTTTCAACCGGATAATCGGGTTTGTAGCCAAATTGTTCGTTTTCATGTAAAAAGGGTTTTAAAACCAGTGGCAAATTTAAGGGTATGTGAGTCGGTGTTTTTCCCGGATGCACCTTCAGTGTGGCATAGGTAGTAACAGGGTGATTGCCCGATTGTGCGTGTACGTGAACTATGGCAGCATTGGATGGCACCGTGAAAGTCAGCTCAACGGGCACAGTTTCTTTTGATTTTACAGTTATTTGACCAGTGGACAAATGCGCTTGCCAAGATTGCTCTGGAAAAGTCAGAGACAGATCGACCGTTGTTTCTTTGGCATCGTTATTGTGAATATTCAACAAAACAGTTTTTTCTTCGTTTAATGCCCCATAAATGGTTTGCTGATAGGGCGTGATCAACCAGCGCGTTTGAGGCAGCGGAAAATACGCATCAACGCTGGGAGACCACAATGACAGATCGGGATAAACATCAGTATCATCCCATCGGGTCACACCATCAATCACAACGGTGGCCTGAGCTTTGGGAAAGTGCAGGCGATAAGGATGTTCACCCCGAGAGGCATTTGGCGCTACCGTGTAAGAGGTTTTTCCATCCGCAACGGGCAATGTGGCTACAATCTGGTTATTGGCATCAAACAACGCGACAGCACTGATGGTGTTGGGCAAATCTGATAGGTGAATCTCAAATTGACCCGAACGCGGCAAAAAACACACATCACCTGCACGGTCAGGATCGAGAAGCACAATGGGTTCTTCATGGCGGGCATCTTTATGCCCACGCGAGGTTTCGATGAGGTATTTGGAACAGTTGGTGCGAAACCGCCAGAGAATATCTTCGCCATACCGGTCGTTGGAAACCATGACCATCATGCCATAAATGCCCGGATGTTGGACCTGCGTGAACAGCGTGGCGGTTTGTGTAGGCCCCATGCCGCCATCGCTGGTTAATCCATCGTCGGGGATCGTAATATCCTGAATGACCTGTCGGTCAGGGCCAAATAAAATGGCTCGCAATTCGGTGATATGACGGCGTTGATTTCGGTCGCATTTTTCAATTTCAATAGTCAAGTCTCCAGACGAGGCCAAAAAATATGCCCCACCCACGCCGCCTATTGCAGGTGTCCATTCAGATAGGGTCATTCCTGTTGCTCCTTTGGGTGTAAGGCTGAAAAAAAAATATAAAAGCAGGGGTATCAAACGCATGGTGATCCCGTTACGGGTTTGCAATAATAGTGCTGAAAAAAAATGAAGGCAATGAAATTTCAAGATGCTTTCATACGGCAACTCGGCCCTGTCAATTTTCAATGAAAAACAGCCGATCACAAAATCTGTGAACGGCTGTTTTTTGTGGGTTGATCATATTGCGAGCGGTTTTGTCAAATCTACATCGGATAAAGATGTTTTGAGCACGCGGAAGAGTTGTTTGGCTGTTTCGGCATCTATGCTGCTGCCGGGGTGGCGCACATGGTTGTTTTGTATGAGGCCGCGCAGGCGAAAAATTTCTTTGCGAATGGCCACGCCGGGTTGTTGTTCATAAACAATGAGGGGCAGGTATCGCGCATAAATGGCCTGAAGATCATCCCAGCGTTTTTCGGTTGCAGCCTTGACCATACCTATTAATACTTCGGGAAAAGCAAAACCCGTCATAAACCCGTCGGCGCCGCGTTCCAAATCAAAACCGCCATACAACGCGCCCAAACCCGTGAGAATGGAAACCGAGCGCGAAAGGCCATGGCGCAATGCGGTAATTTTGGGTGGTGTGGGCAGGGCCTCTTCTTTGATACAGGCAATGCGCGGAATGTCAGAAACCATGCGCAACATCAGTGAAACAGACATATGAACCTGGGTAGAAGCCGGGTGATCTTGCAAAACAATCGGAATGGAAATGGCTTTGCCCACATGTTGCACATATTCAAAAATGCGCTGTTCGTTGGGCACAGGTTCTTGCAAAGGGGTGATCATGACCCCGCTGGCACCTATTTGTTCGGCTTGCTGGCTCAACAAAACGGTGGCTTTGGTGCCGCTGTGACTGGTGCCTACCACAATGGGCAAACGCCCTTCGGCAGCACCAACGGCTGTTTTGATCAGCGCTTCGCGTTCGGCATCGATCATGCGGTTGGCTTCGCCCAAAACGCCGAGGATGGTCACGCCATCTACACCGATTTTGGCCATGAAACGAATGAGCCTGTCAAAAGAGACCAGATCCACATCACCCGTCTCATCAAACGGCGTAACAAGAATGGGAAAAACGCCTTTAAATGGAATAGCCATCATGTTTTCCTTTTTTTAATTTTTGGGGAAATCTGAATCAGTATTTTTTTCTTTCCCAGGCAAACGCAACGCCGCCATCGCGGTAAGCACGGCCACTCCTGCGGTGGATAAAAACAATGCGTTATATCCCCATTGTCCGCCAATCCATCCGGATGAGACCGGGCCAATAAACATGCCAATGGCATAAACGGCCTGAAAAAATCCCATGGCCGTGGCTTTTTCGGCATCGGGCAACCGTGCAATAGACAAACCCATCAAAATGGGATAAGCTGCTCCTCGGCCAAATCCGCCAATAATCTGTGTGAGGTAGAGGCCTTCTATGGAAAAGATAAATGGCACAGCGGCCGTGGTGATTCCTACAAGCAGATAGGCAATAAAGATGGTGCGTTTGGGCCCAATGCGCGGTGCCAGAACCGTGCCGCTTAACAGCGTAACAGATGAAATGGACAGCATGCCCAGCATCGACAAAATGCCCAGTTGGGTTTTGCTGGCCCCAATGGAAACAGCATAATTGGGCAAAAATCCAAAATGAGTGGCAAAAGTGGTGTATTGTCCCAAAGCTGCCACAATGGCGGCAAAAATGAGTTCGGGATAGGCCGCAAGGGATCTCAGGCGCGTATTGAGAGAGGCGACAGTTTTGGGAGGAGTGGGCATTTCATGGATGAAAAAAACCCCGAGTAAACCGATAATGCCAACGCCTGCCGACAAATAAAACGGTGCCAACCAGCCATAAAGATCGGCGATCCAACCGCCAACAAAGGTGGCCGTCATAACCGACATGATGTTGCAAAACGTGATATAACTCATGGCCCGAGCGGTGTGCCCGGGTGGATAATAACTGGCAAACAACACCGAAAAAGCCACCCACGCACAGGCCGCCACACCCGCCAGAAATCGCGCGCCAACCATCAACCACGGCTGGGATACCACAACAAAAACCAGACAGGCGGCCACATTGGCCACAAAACCCAGTGCAAGAAACGGGCGTCGCCGTCCCAGTTTGTCAGATACCAAACCCAGAGGCAAGCGCAAGAAGATCTGGGCCAGGCCATAAGCACTGACAACCAGGCCAACCATTTCGAATGAGCCGCCTGCATGTTCAACATAGGGCGACAAAATGGGAACATAAAAATACAGCGACAACCAGTATAATGCCGTAACGATCAGAAAGATCACGCGCACGCGATTGGGCGGTGCTGTCCAGTGTGGGTTTTCTCCTGCAGATCCATCAGTCATTCGGCAAACCGCTGGTACTGGGCTTCAACAATGGCTGGGTCTGTTCGCCCAGTAAATACAAACAGGCGATATCGGTTGGTGCTGGATGCTTGTTGTTTTAATGTCCACGGCCCGGCAATACATCGGCTGGGCACAATGCCAAGTTGCCCATCCACACGCCATGGATTGGGATGTTCGGGATTGGTGGGATGATCGCACATGGCGATGCCTGCCCAATCGCTGCGCCCATCAATAGGCATCGAAACAGAAACCCAGCGGGCGCATTGGCCCTCGGCCTGGTTGTTGATCTGGCCTTCGCTGGTGATGGCTTCACCGCCCATCTCCTTTTTGTAAGGCATGCGCAAAAAAAGGCCTCCATACGCATATGGCCCAAACGTGAGATCGATGGCTGCAGTAAGTGTCCAGGTGATGTCGATGTGGTAGGTGGTGCCCAAATCAGTTAACGTCCATGATTGTGTTTCGGTAAGAATGGGCTGGCCATCGGGGCTTTTCCAGTCGCTCATAATTGTCCATGAAGCATGGTTCTGATGGGCCGATATGCTGGTGATGGGGCGCGGATGAAAGGTGCCGTCGGTAGCTTTGTGTTTTTCATGTAAACCTTCCATCCAGAACCCGATGCCGTTGACATCGTTTAAACCCACATACAACCCGTGCTGCCAGGGATGGTGCGGTGGTGTGTCTTCGGTTAAAATGCCATTGCCATCAGGAGCCATGATAGGGTGAATATAAGCCCGTTTGTCGGTTTCAGCATGGTGTTGCAAAATAGGCGTTTTGCCGCCTTCGCGAAAAATTGCAATGCCGGTTTTGGTCGATTCCATGTTCAGGTTTGGCATAGGATACCTCTTGATAGGTGATACACATGATCTCGCAAATGGGTTTGGGCTTTTATAATATCTCATACATCACACCCCTGTCAATCTGAGATTTTGCCCGGGTTGCTTCTGTGCAAACACAGCGCTGTTTTCCGTTCAAAATGCGGAATGACAACATTCTTCTGTGATCCCGCTTGACACGGTGTGGTATTTTTGTATTATGCACGCGCAAACCTGTTCCCATTTTATAACAGATGAGAAAGGAAGAAAATCATGGCAGAAAAACACACACCGGTAGGGTATGATGATACACCCATGCTGCCCGACCAGCCGTGGCGGGTTCACGATAGCAAGCGGCCACCGGCACGCGTTGTCACACCGGGACCAGGCCCTGGGTCTGCTCCTTCAGATGCCATTGTGTTATTTGACGGCACCAATTTGTCAAAGTGGCAAGGTCGCGATGGTGCGGCGCAATGGAAAGTGGAAAATGGCTACATGGAAGTGGTGCCCAAAACGGGTGACATTCGCACAAAAGAGGAATTTGGAAGTGTGCAATTGCACCTGGAATTTGCCTGCCCATCAGAAGTCAAAGGCAGCAGTCAAGGGCGTGGGAATAGCGGTGTGTTTTTGATGGGGCTGTATGAAATTC
>CAXNEV010000305.1:0-5181 GCA_964200925.1 Candidatus Latescibacterota bacterium
CAGAAAAGGGCAAAAACTGGCGCATGTCTGATGAAACGCTTGCCCTGTATGTGCGGCAATATATTGAGGCACAGGATGTGCCCGAGGTAAATTTTGCCTGGCAAGGGGGCGAACCGACGCTGATGGGTGTCGATTTTTTTCGCAAAGCGGTTTTGTTGCAGCAACAATATGCCAATGGCAAAACCATCACCAATGCCTTTCAGACCAATGGCACGTTGTTGGATGATGAATGGGGCGCATTTCTTGGAGAACACAAATTTTTAATCGGCATTTCCATTGATGGCCCTCAAGAAATGCACGATCGATATCGCATAGACAAAGGGGGATACCCCACATTTAACAAAGTGATGCAGGGGGTTGAGGTATTAAAAAAACACAACGTCGAATTCAACACCCTGACCGTTTTGCAAGCCCATAATGCGCAATATCCAATCGAGGTGTATCGGTTTTTGAAAGACATGGGCAGTTATTTTATGCAGTTTATTCCCATTGTGGAGCGCATTGCAGAACAACCTGGGCCAGATTTGCTCACGCTTGTGGACCCGCATTTTGAAGACAAAACCAGGGTGTCAAATTGGTCGGTTTCTGCAACGCAGTATGGCCGCTTTTTATGTGCGATCTTCGACGAATGGGTGCGGCAAGATGTGGGCAAATATTTCGTGCAGATCTTTGATGTGGCATTGGGGGCCTGGTTGGGGCAAAATCCGAGTTTGTGCATTTTTGCAGAGACATGCGGCGATGCCCTGATTATTGAGCACAATGGCGATTTGTATTCGTGTGACCATTTTGTGTATCCCGAATACAATTTGGGCAATGTACACGATCAGTCCATTCGCGAAATGGTGGCCAGTCCGCAACAGAGAAAATTTGGAACGGATAAACGCGATACACTGCCCCAGTATTGCCGGGATTGCGATTTTCGGTTTGCCTGTAATGGCGGGTGTCCCAAACATCGGTTTATTCACACCCCAGACGGCGAAAAGGGTTTGAATTATTTTTGCAAGGGCTACAAGATGTTTTTTAAACATGCCGATGAGTATTTGCGCATCATGGCAAACGAAGTGGCCAGAGGGCGTCCTGCCTCGCAGGTGATGCAATGGATCAAACAACGCGAGCAGATGCAGATGGCTGAGAAGATGAAACAGGTGGGGCGCAATGATGTCTGTCCATGTGGCAGTGGCAAAAAGTATAAACATTGTCATGGGCGGTCGTGATGGTTGGTCCCGAAACACTTTCCGGGTATGGCATCAAAGATGGCATGGCTGTGATTGTGTTCACCGACGGGCGCAAATTGAAATTGCTGCCCGAATGGAAAGGCGATCGGGTGCGATGTGTGACAAGGGCCATGCTGTTTGAAAAAAATGAACTGGTGGCCGTTGCGGGTTCTTCAGGATTCTGGACAAGTGGGGAGATTTCACAGCAGGTGATGGGCCAGTATTGTGCTTTTGCCATCGACATCGAACGGCAGGCTTACCGGTTTTATCGCCAAAAAAAAATTGATGAACAAACATGGCAAATAAAATTTCGCACGTTCTGGAAGATTGCCATGAAATGTCAAACGCTGGTTTTGTCTTTGCAATCGGCCTCTTTGCCTGTTGTTCAAAAAACGGAATGGGAGGGGATGTGATTCCTCTGTGGGCATTGGGTGTGGTTTTACTGGTTTTGATGATGCGCTATGGGTATTTGCGCCATCAATTGTCAAAAACAGAAGCCCACTGGCTGGCCTGTCGGATGCGTTTGATTGCACTTGGACAGGAGTTTGGCCGTTATGCGTTTTCACACCAGGGTTTGTTGCCCGTTCATTTAGATACGGTGTTAACAGTGATTCCAAAAGGGGATTGCGGGTATGTGTATCGCCCGGTTTCCGAATTGGCTTTAGACCCTCGATTGATTCTGGTTTATGACGATTGCCCCCGGCATTTGTTGATGCAATTTCCCCGGTTGATCGCCGGTCGGCATGTGCTTTTTGCCAGTGGCAAAGTTGAATTGTTTGCAGAAGAGGCCGTGCATCAGTTGATCGTGGGTGATAATGTGCTTCGCGAAAGATTACTTCTGCCAGAAATAGCTTTTTTGGAGGTGCGGGATGGCGGAAACGGATAGTCAAAAACGACCATGCCGGGTTTGTGGTGAAACGTATGAGTATCCGGGGCACAAAAGTCTGGCCACGCGGTTTCACTGCGACAAGTGTGTGTCGTTGCCAGAAGATGTTCAGCGGGTGTTTGAAATGATGCGTCGGCGCATAGATCGCCTGACAAAAGAAGTGGATGTTTTAAAAAAGAATCAGGCGGTATAATGGACGTTCTCAATCATTATCACAGTAAAAGCTTATCGGAACTACTGGATTTTCTCGGTTTTGTGGGCATGTATGAAGACGACAATCGGCTCAATGTGTATTATCACTGGATGGGCACTCATGCCCATTTGTTTGATCGGGCAGTTGTTATTGAGGCAGGGGCAGGGTTTGGGGCTTTTTCTGACCGGGCGACAGAACTGGGGGCCAAAAAGGTTTATGCCGTTGAGGTGAACCGGCACATGGTGGGGGTATTAAAGCACAAATTTGCCGGGCGAACAGACATAGTGGTGGTTCCCAAAGATATTCTGGATTTTAAACCGCGCGAGGGTCGGGCCGATGTGTTGATTCACGATCTGTTTGGCCCGCTGTTGTATGATGAAAGTTTGTATGCGCTTGAAAAATTGCCTTTTGATGTGGGCACTGTTTTTCCCAATCAGGCGCGTTTAAAAATGGCCCTTTTAAAGGCCGATGATTTTGTAGATAAAGTGGTGACCCATGAAGTGCTGGGACAATTACACAGCGTTTTGGTGGGCGATTTGTTCACCCATTTTGAAGGGCCCTATCCCCACACGGTGTGCTCGTGGTCTGCTCAGGAGGGTCTGGTGCATCACACCATGTCTTTAAAAGGGTTAAACGGAGACTTGCTGGTGTTTATGCTCGAAATTTTGCACGATGGCGAATTTGTATGTTCGGCCATTGATTGCACCAACTGGTCATTGGCCTGGACACCTCGAGCGGGCGATGTGTTTGAATTGCGTTTCAAACGCCGGGGCATTTTTTGCGATGCGCATTTTAAATGGGTAGAATAAGGGTTTAAGCAACCGAGCAATATGAAAAAAGAGCATCTGAGGCAAACTCAGATGCTCTTTTTTGTTCGGGTGAACGCGAATGTTAGGCGAGAAGTTGAACGGCTTCTGTCATGAGTTTGCCAATGGGCAAATGGTGCGGGCAGGCGCGTTCTGCGGCGGCAAAATCAACACCAGCAATGTTGCGAACCGATTGGGGCAATTCATGGAAGAGGCGACGGGCATCTTCGGGTTTGCCATATCCTTGATGGTAGAGGCGAAAACGCAGGGTGTCGGCGATGTTGACCTGGTTGTTCAGGCTGCTTTCACAAATGTGCCCGCAACCGCGGCAATAGAGGTTGGTATTGGCGGCTGCATAGTCTTCCAATTGTCGGCGTTCGAGGGCGCCCATGTCTTTTTCGCGTGCCGCTGTGGCGTTTTCTTTGACCTGATCGATGGTGGTCATTTCAGATACGGCCATGTGAATGCGGTCATCGGCCCAAACGGCTTTGAGTGCGGCCTGGAAGGGGTTGAATCCTTTGCTTTTAAATTGTTCGAGGCGTTCGGGAACGGTTGCGGCTCCGCCTTGTGTTTTCATGGCGATTAAGCCAATGTTGGCTTTGGCACATTTGTCGATGGCTTTGTTGAGCGCGGCATTGTCATAGTCCCAGAAGTTGTATTTGAACATGATCATATCGACAAATCCAACTTCTGCCGCTTTTTCCATGGTTTCAATCATATTGCGGTGGTGCGACGAAAAACCAAAAAAGCGAATTTTTTTGTCTTTTTTTAATTTTTCCGCAGCGGCTTTCACGGTGTCGTCAAGCAGGTCAGGACTTCCCAGGTTGTGCAAATAAAAGGCATCGACATAATCGGTTTGCAACCGTTCCAGGCTGCCCTGCAATTTTTCCGACAGGGTTTCCGGGGCATGCCGGCCGGTTTTGGTGACGATAAAACAGTCTTTTCGTCGGCCCAATTGGGTCAAAATTTCACCAATGCTGCGTTCGCTGTTGCCATTGTTATACCCTTCTGCGGTGTCGATGAAGGTGATGCCTTCGGCCAAAGCAATGCGAACCAGTTGGGGGGTGAGGTTAAAAGCCGATCCAAAGCCCAATGTGGGAACCATTTCACCTGTTTTTCCGAGTTTGACCGCCGGCATGGTTCGAGCCGCATGGCCAAAACCGGGTGCGCCAATGGTGAGCAATGCGCCCGCGCCGATTGCGGCAGACTGGGCGAGAAAATCTCGTCTGGAAACATGGGTGTCGGACATGAAAGTCTCCCTTTGAAAATCGCGTGTGATGTGCCCGGCTGAGTGATTGCCCGTTAAGGGTCTGTCTATAAATTACTTTTCGGTTTTGAGCATCAAGCGAATCAACGAATAGACGAATGGGCGATTCGCAGATTCGTCTATTCGAAGACTTGACAAACCGGAAACTTATTTTTGGATGAACCCTAAACGGTTTGATTGATTTTATTTTTGAGCATGCTAAAAAGGCTGATGTTTTCTTCTTCTTCAGCGGCATCGATTTGAAGCAGGTCTGATGATGCTGTTGATTTTTGGCTTGAACAAGAACAATTGCCCGATCCACATCTGTGTGATTCTGTGCTGCTCAACAGCAGTGTTCGGTCTTTGGAACGGGTTTCTCCAACGGCGGTGACGCGAATGGCACGATGGTCTGAAACAGGGCACTCATATTCACAAATGCCACATCCGATACAAAGCTGGGGATCAACATAGGGGCGCGTGAGGGTGACTTTTTCGCCCCAGCGGTTGGTGATGGTGATTTCGCGCGAATAAATGGCTTTGGGCGAGGTCGGGCACACTTCTTCACATACCACACACGGGGTGTCCATGGCCCAGGGCAGACAGCGCCCGTGATCGTAAAAGGCTGTGCCAGTTTTGACGGGCCCCAGGTTGGCAAATTCGGCCATGCCGAGTTTTTGCGCAATGGAAATTTTCTGGATGGCTCCCGTTGGACAGACCTGACCACACAAGGTGCAGTTGAGTTCACAATAGCCCATGCGCATGTTCATGACAGGCGTCCACACCCCTTCAATGCCGGTTTCAAAAAGGGCAGGCTGTAACACATTGGTGGGGCACAC
>CAXNEV010000306.1:0-5174 GCA_964200925.1 Candidatus Latescibacterota bacterium
CACAGACCGACCGCAAAACCCTGCAAATTTATTATGGCCATCGCAACCGAAAATATCTGGCCAACGATTCGATCATTCCGCCCGTGTTCTGGCGCGATCACGAAGATCCCGAAGTTCGCGCCTTTTATGGCAATCTCAATGATGTCACCAAATTGTATCTCAAAGCATTTGGCGGTTAAAATTGCGCTGTTCCTTGAAAGAAAGGGTTTTCATGGCCGATAAAAAACGCATCCTCATCACCGGTGGAGCCGGATTTGTCGCGAGTATGTTGCGCGAATACTGGGGCGAGCGGTATCTCTTGCGTCTTTCCGATATTAACCCGATTGACAAGCTTGCCCTACACGAAGAATTTGTTAAAATGGACATCACCAAACTCGACGAATTTCGCACCGCATGTCAGGGCATTCACACGGTTGTTCACCTGGCAGCAGACCGCAGCCCTCGCGCCGACTTTTACAAAACTCTGCTCGATTTGAACATCATTGGCGGCTACAATGCCTTTCAGGCCGCACAAGAAGCCGGGTGCAAACGCATCGTTTTTGCCAGCTCGGTCAATGCCTTGCTCGGTTATCAGGGCGACACATCCGTTGAATGGGATGTGCCCGTTTTTCCCACCAATGTTTATGGGGCCACCAAATGCTGGGGCGAAGCATTGGGTCGCGTGTATTCATCTACACACGGACTGTCGTGCATCTGCGTGCGCCTGGGCAGTCCGCGTTTTGATCCCAATGGAGATTGGGATCCTGAAAAACCCAGTATGCTCATCAGTCCGCGAGATACGGCGCAACTCTTTCACAGATGCATCGAAGTTGAAAATACTCCTTTTGCCATTGTTCACGGCCTGTCGCGCAACAAAGTTTCCTGGATGAGTATTGAAGAGACCTGTCGCCTGCTCGGTTACGAACCACAAGATGGCACAGCCATGACGCCCAAAAACTAAAACAGAGGATTGCACATGAAAAAGGGCAAAGGCCGGTTTTCATCCACCAAAACCTTTCACGACCTGCCCTGCGCACACCGCCAGGGATACCATGCCGGGCACTGCCGATTTATTCACGGTTACAGCCGGGAAATCACCTTTTATTTCACATGTAACGAACTGGATCACAACCACTTTGTCGTTGATTTCAGCGATCTCAAAGATCTGAAAAAATGGCTCGAACACATGTTTGATCACACCATGCTCATCAACGAAAACGATCCCGAACGCGAACTCTTTGAAGAAATGCACCGCCGGGGCATTGTGGCTTTGCGCATCATGCCCAATGTGGGCATGGAGGCCTCTTCCAAATTTGCCTTTGATTATGCCGACAATCTCGTCCGTGAAAAAACCGGTGAACGATGCTGGGTTTACAAAGTGGAAACCCGCGAAAATATGAAAAACTCGGGCATCTACGAAATCGTCGAAGAACTCTAAAATCAGCACCCTTTCACGTCTAAAAAAGCGGTTGCCCTGACATTCAGGCGACCGCTTTTTTATGTTGCATCTGTTCGGGCGAACCGCGCCACAGCACCTTTTTTCTTTCGCGATGTGCACTACTGCACATATTTTTCATTTAATTATTTTAATTTATTATTTTACAATATTTTAAAACAATAATTTTTTCTTGACTTATATATATATGTTCACTATATTTTGAATATCACACTGAGGTTCATATAAAGAAACACCGGGCAGTTCATCACAAAGTCTATGGAGCCTCAGGACACCTTAAGGAGGAACACATGTTTTCCGATGTTTGCAAACGACGGCGCGTGGGTGAAGATGCTTCTTTGGCCTATTATTACAAAGAAGTTGAACGCCATCCACAACTCACATTCGATCAAGAACAACACATTGCCCATCGCATTTCCAACGGAGATTCTCAAGCCCGCGAAGAACTCGTCAAAGCCAATTTGCGTTTTGTCATCCATGTGGCCAAAGGTTTTCAAAACCAGGGGTTGTCCATGGCCGATCTCATCAACGAAGGCAACATGGGATTAATGACGGCCGCACGCAAATTTAAGCCCGAAAAGGGCTACAAATTTATTACCTACGCCGTCTGGTGGATTCGCCAAAATATTCTGAAAGCCCTCGAAGTGCAAACCCGTTCCATTCGCGTGCCGTCCAATGTCATCAATGATCTGAACAAACTGCGCAAAGTCGAAACCGATCTCGCCCAGCACCTCAACCGACATCCCGACCCCGATGAATTGGCCACGAAAGCCAAAGTGCCACTTAAAAAGATCACCTATACCCTCGAATCCATCTACAATACCATTTCTTTAGATTCTCCCATGTACGACGACAATGCCGTAACCTTGCAGGAAACCTTGTCCGATGCAGAAACCCTTCACCCAGAAGATGCTTTTATCAAAAATGAGATGTTGCAAAATATCCACGCCGCGCTCAATGTTTTATCAGATCGCGATCAACAAATTCTTCGTCTCTATTTTGGCTTCGACGATGACACCCCTGCCACCTACCAGCAAATTGGCACTCAACTTGGGGTCAGCCGAGAGCGCATCCGCCAACTCAAAGAAGATGCCCTCAAACGACTGCGACACCCGGCGATCAGCAAAAAATTAGCGGCATATTGCAGTTAAATAATCTGGCATATTATAAAAACAAAAAGAGGTGGAGATGATGCTCCGCCTCTTTTTGTTTTTACTTGCTTTCATGGACAATATCCCTCAATATATACCGTGAAAACAATCCTTATCGCATTGTTCTGTCAAGAGGTTCTGTCATGAAATTGATTATTCTGTCCTCATTGGGCGCTTTGATCCTGTTGGGCGTTGGAACTTATGTAATTCTCCACTTTTCCGACAAAGTCAAATTGGAAGAGCGTTTGTATTTGCGGTTGGAAGCCAAATGGCTTTATGGGTTCCTCGGATACACATGTACGATTGCGGCCATTTTTATTGTTCTCGTTCTCCAAACGTCACTTACCCAGCAAGAAAAATCTCTTCAAAACACCCAGGAGCGTTTTCAAAACGAGTTGAGTGAATTTCGCGAGCGCCTCAGCGATCAAACCGAGAAACTGTTTTCACAGGTCAACGAAAAAGCAGAACTTACCGGATCAGAAGTAGAAGTGCGAGGAAAGCTCAAAAACGAAATAGACCACCACAACCGCACCCGTCAGGAACTGGCAGATGCCCAGATTTTGCTCCGCCAAATTCAGAACACGCTCCAGATAGAAACTGCCGCACACCGGGCCTATCTCGACAGCCTCAACACCGAACGCACCGTTCATGCTGCCACAAAAACCCGTCTGGATCGGGAAACTCAGCTTCACAGTGAAACTCAGGACAAATTGCAAAATACCCGCCAAAATTTAGCTCAGTCACAAGAGCGTCTCAAGGTGCAGGAATCACAACTAAAAGAACTCGGCACATTTCTGGAACGCGCACAGATCAACGAGCGAAAAGCCCTTGAAAATGCCGAATTGGCTGGCAAGCGCCTGTTGCAAAAAGCCGATGAACAACAACAAAAATTGCTGCTCATTCAAACTGCCGCCGACAGCATTTACAAAAAAGTGATGAAACGTCCACGAGGTGATGAAACCGAAACGCCCGAAAATTAGATCCATTCTAAAAATATCGCATATTCCCCTTGCCGATCCTATCGAATGCCTTTATTTTATTGGGCTTAAGATACCATCCATTCATGGACGCAGTTAAAATTTTGGAGATACCCTTTTGGAAAACAACAAAAAAATAATTCTTGTCGTCGGTGCCGCAGCCATAGTGCTCGCCCTCATTTTATACATTGCTTTTTTGCCAGAATCCGAAGAAGAAATTCTTGAAAACCCTCTGGTTAAAGAACTCGAAATACAGGCCCAACAGGCCAATGCACAGGTTGACTCGCTGAATCTGGTCGTTGATGATTTAAACAGCCGCATTGACAATGTTCGCACACAAATGGACAGCGCCCGTACATCCAACCAGGTGCTTCTGGCATCTTTACATCGGGTTACGACCCAGATGAAAGAATACCAGCGGCTCTATCAGGAACAGCGGTCATTCACCAATCAACTCCAAACGGAAATTGCCCAGGTTAAAACAGAGCGCGACCGGGCCACAACACAGGCCCGAGAACTCAAAACCGCTGTGGACAGCCTCAACAACGAACTTTATGAACAAACCATTCGCCTCACCCGCATGGAATCCTCATTGGAACAGGCCATGGAAGAAACCAAAGACCTGCAAAAGACCGTCTCTTCTGTGCTGGTTTATGTTGGCACCGAAGACGAGCTAAAACAAAAGGGTTTTCTTGAAACATCGCGCCCAGCCCTGTTTAGCAAGAACTATAAAATTTCGGGCTTTCCCGATATCACCAGTCCCGATGCCAATATTCGCCGCATCCCGTTGGGAGAAACCTTCATGCTGGAAGGCAAACTCAAAGAATTGTGCGACCGCCACGGCAAACTCGGAAAAGGCAAAGAATTTGAAATCAGCCAGGTGACACCGGGGCAGATCATGATCACATTTACCGATTCCACTCTCGTAGGGCAGCGTATTCTGGCAGTGCTTGAGTAAACCTTTAAAAACAAAAAACCCGGGCACTTGTTTTGATTCTCGGTCAACAGAGGACAGCAAAATCTGCTGTTTACCATCGCCTAAGGCCTGTTGTCTGATTGAATCTCTAAAGGCTCTAAATCACTCAGGATAAACAAAAAAATGAACCGACGCAGTCACATCCACCGATTTTTGCGCGGTTGGATCCACCTTATTGCTTAAAATGAAGTGATAACTTCCCACGGCACGGATTGGAATTTCAAAATTGCCACCCGCTGTTTGCGCTGACTCAAAAACCGCCGAATAAATCCCGCCATTTTTCCACAACTCAAAATTTTCATCAGACAAAATCAGCACCTGAATGGTGCCGGTTGTTCCACTATTGACCACAAGCGCCCCCACAACAGCTGGTTCTTGCATGTCGAGTGGATTGACATAAAACAGATAATTGACAAAGGCCCCCGGTTCAAGGGTCACAACCTTATCCACAATAAGCGACTCGTAAAGCACAGGTTCAACCCCCTTACCGCCACATCCGACCAGCAACCATACACCCAAACAAATACCATATAATGTGCGTTTCACAGCGGATTCCTTTGTTGAACTTGCACAATCAGATCGAGATCCCATTTTATACTGGAATTAGACTCAGTGACAAACCTGTGGGTTCCCCG
>CAXNEV010000307.1:0-5153 GCA_964200925.1 Candidatus Latescibacterota bacterium
GTGAAATGTGTGCCCAGAGTGCTTTTGACAGTGTAGAATTGGGCCGAAGTTTCCTGCACACTGGGCTGGAATCGGCAATTGGTGAAGGTCAGTTCACCGCGCAAATGGGGTGCGCTGATGGTGTTGATGGAACAGCGTTCAAAAAATGCACTGGCCATGCAATTTCCCAAATAGAGGGCGACATGGTCACATTCGGTGAAGCGCATTTTGGGATAAAGCGCTCTGGCATCGGCATAATCGGCGGTTGTTTCGCTGCCGATCAGGAGGTGCATGTTTTCGATGTCACCAGAATTTTGCGGGGTTAAATTTTCAAGTTGAACCCGATCCACAACGATGGCGCAATTGGCCTGAAACTGACTGTCGTCACACGATCCGTCCTGGCGCAGATCGTAGTGGTGTGGGTTGGGCAAACGCATGAGACGCACGCCCTGTTTGCGGCCATCGACTGTGATGTTTCGAAATTCGACGTGCTGGGGGAAAAAGAGGCGGGTGTTGTCTTCTGTTTTTGAAAAAGGGACGACATGCATCAACCAGCATGGGTCGGTGGAGTCGGGAACGGCGCTGTAGTCAATGCGCATGTTTTCAATGCAAACGCTGCGCGCAAAACCGATGGGGTACTGGTAATCGAAGTTGTCCATCTGATGGTTGAGTATGGATGCGGTGCCTTTGCCGTTGGGTTTGAGCGTGCATCCGCTCAGGCGAATATGACCGTCCCATTTGGCGCCGTAATCGCGCCGGAAGTTGACAAAGTGGTTGCCGTGGCGGATGGTGTTTTCTATGACCAGATCGCCGCCGCCGGTGAGGGCAATGCCTTTAAATCCGATGATGCAGTTGCTGATGTAGAGATTCCAGCAATGGAAATGCACGTCGATGCGGTTGAGGCGGCAGTTTTCAACGCGGAAGTTTTTGTTGAGGTTGGTGCCAAAAACGCCCCAGGCCACCCAGCCGCCTTCGGCTGTGATGTTGCGGAACGTGCAATTAAGCATGCGCGCACCACCAATGCCATACGTGCCTGCACTGAGGACTCTGTCTTTGTCTTCGCGAATTTTTTCCCACGGCATGGCCCGAATGTTTGCCAGGGTCACATCATAAACGCCGTTGAGCATATAAAATCCCCGGCGGGGTTGCATGGATATGTCGCGTTTGCCCCTTTCCAGGCCCATCCATTGTTCGCGAATAATGGTGCGGCTGCGTTGGATGGAAATGCCGTGGTGGTGATACCCTCTTTCTCCGTTTTCTGCACTGTCACCCGAAAAGTAGAAGCCGCCGCCTTCGATGATGAGATAATTGTCGGGACAGGGTGTGGCTTTGATGGATGTGAAATTTTTGAATTCCCAAGCAATGTCGCCAATAATGCGTCCTTCTTCTTCCACATAAAAAAAGTCTTCCCGCGCCCAGCCGCTTTTTGAATAATTGCCCGCCCGAATGCCAATGCGGTCTTCTTCGTCTTCAACGGTGATAATATAACCTGCATAAGCGGCCAGTTCGGGAATGAGTTGCACGCCGGGTCTGATTTTTTCCAACAGAATTTTTCTGGTTTGTTCGTCCAGATCGAGCGTTTGGGTCGGAAGATCGTTGCGAACAATAAAACGCGGTTTGTTTTTGTCGTTGTACAATTCGTCAATGTGAAATGTGGTTTGACCCCAGGAAACGCTGGTGGTGATGGGGATGTCATTGGTTTGTTTGATCCAGAATTCGCCGCTCAGGTTCACGACGGGAATTTTGTGCTGATTGGCATATTCATGCGCCTGTTTGATTTGTACACCATCGTCTTGTGTGCCGTCACAAATAGTGCCAAATTGTTTATAACAAACAGATTTGCGTTCGTGCAAAATGGCGACAAGGTCACCGTTTAACGCGATTGTGTCCATGTCGTTTGACGGGTCACTGCGTTTTTCAATGTGATACAAAGCGGCACCGCCGTCACTTGGAACGTAAAACCCAGCGGTTTGTGCCCAGGTTTCTGCTTGAAGTGATTGGGCTTTGAGTGTTTGTACGGTAGCATAATGCGTGAGGTTGGTCTGTGTGTTCATGGAAGTCTCCTGAGCCAGGGCATTTGTGGCCTATTGTGCCAGCACAATCCCGCTTGCGCTGAGGTCGGTGATTGCTTTGCGTCTGGATATATGTTGTTTTTCAGGTTGGTCTGGCATCATACGTTTTCTTTATGTTGGGCAATATCATCATGAACCTGCAAATACATGGGTTTGTGCGGGCAGGCTCACGCGTTTGGAGTAATGGGTGACCTGAATGGTTTCCCGACTGTTTGCATGAATGGCCAGTGGTTGTTGAATGACAAAGTCGGCAAAGTGCGGTGCGTTGTACGCCACATAAGCGGGTGACAGGCGTTCGATGGGGTGTGTTGGGGTTATGTCAAAATCGGGAAAGGCAATAGGGCCGGTGTCTATTTGATACAGATTTTGAATGTCGTTGACGTTCATGGTTTTGATGGGAAATTCCAGAACGGCAGAGAAAGATTCGTTGCCGATTTCCACACGGCCGATGATGGGTATTCCTTTCAAAGTGGACTGGACGATATCGGCAGGGGTTTCGAGCATGTGCCCTGTTTGTTTGACCAATTGAAAATGCACATTTTCGAAGCGGTTTTTCCACAGGCCCGTTTCGCGAAAGCCGTCGGTGTGGGTGGATTTGGTGCGGAAAATGGCATATTCTTCGCTGGCAAAAATGCCGCAGAAGTCGTAATTGTCTTCGTAAAATAGGTTGCTTTTGGCAAAGGTGTCTTCTGATTTACACGAGGCAAAAAAAACATATTCTGTGGTTTGACCGGATGTTTTGTCGGTCAGGTTGCAGACGGATTCAATCTGCAACCGGGCATTGTTGCCGCGACCGCGCGTGGTGAAGGTGACAAAAGAGCGAGAATAGTCGTAGATGAGCATGTTTATGGCCTAAAAGTGACAGGTGAGTTTATCAGATAAGGTGATGAAAAAGATTGGCAAAAAGTCGTCTTTTGCCTTCGGCGACCTACTTTTGTAACGACACAAAAGTAGGCAAAAAGTCGTTCCCTCAAGCGCCGGGAAGGCTGATTTTCCGCGAATATTCTCAGCGGATGCTCAACAGAAGATGGCCTGTCGGCGAGGGCGATGTTTCAACATGAGTTGCGAAACGGAATGGCGCGGAAAATCTTCGCTGTTCTGAATGCTTTACTTTACTTTCCCCCGACCGGCCACGCGCCAGACGGCTTCCACAGTGCCGTTGCGCACGGCATAAACTTCGTCGTGCAAGTTGGTGGTCATGCCCTGGTGGAGCGGAATGACCGACAGGCGTTCGCCCACGGTGAATGTGTGTTTGCAGGCCGATACATCCACATGGCCGTGTTCAACTGACATGCCGTAGATTTTGGCTTCGGGGTGTTCCACGATGTAGCCATACGGTGTGGGCGGATAACTGGTGAATGTTTTCATGCCGCCGTCGATGATGATGCGGTCAGTTGTGGGTGTGCTGACAACGGTGACAATCATGCGCTCGGCACAGGTGCGTGGGTTGGGCGGGTTTTTTTCGTGGCTGATGCGCGTTAAACCTTCAAAGGCATAAGAGCCGATGCGCGTTTCGGTGCAGCCAATGGCTTTGGATACGGCGGCAGTACCGGTTCCTCCACCGCTGATGATGGGAATGGGGATGTTGTTTTTGATAAAGAGATCGCGCGTTTTGTCCAGAAAAGGTTTGGCACTTTCCTGGCTGGGAAAGGTCATGATGCCCTGAATGGACAGGCCGGGCATTTTGGCGATTTTTTGCGCCAGTTCGAGCGCGGCTTCGGGGCTTTGCACGCCGCAGCGTTTGCCGCCGGTGTCGCATTCGATGAGGATGTTGACGGTGACACCATCGGCTTTTGCCTGATCGGAGATGCCGCGTGCGGTAATTTCCGAATCGACGGCAACGGTGATTTTGGCGCGTTTGCACAGGGCGGTGAGGCGGCGCACTTTAAGTGGGCCAACAATGTTGTAGGGAATGAGAATGTCGGTCAGGCCGCCTTCGACCATGGCTTCGGTTTCGCCCACTTTTTGGCACACAATGCCAATGGCTCCCGATTGCAATTGCATTTTGGCAATTTCGGGGATTTTGTGCGTTTTGGTGTGTACGCGCAGAGCGATATTGTGTTTGCGACAATCTTCGGCGGTTTCGCGCAAGTTTTTTTCAAGAATATCGAGGTCGATGATCAGGGCAGGGGTGTCGAGGTCGTGAATGGTCATGGGTAAACTCCGGTGATGGGTAAAGACAGTCGCGAGTCGAAAGCCAAAAAATCATACCAACGGGGTTGGGTGGAGGACTCTGGACTCGTGACTATTTTTTAAGTGCTTCCGCTTGTTTGGATTCGGGCATCAGTTGCATGAGTTCGATGCGCACGCCGTCGGGATCGGCGATGAAATATTGTCGGCATTTGCTGCGGCCGGTGCGAATGTTGTTGGGATCCACGTCGAGGCCCCGCTCTTTGAGACCGTGCAGGGTTGCTTCGATGTCATCAACCCACAGGCACAGGTGTTTAAATCCCGAAGCATTGTTGGGTATGGTGGGCTGATCGCCGCCGTTGGTAAAAATTTCGATAAAATCGTCGCTGCCCGTTTTGAGATAGACCATCCAGAGTTTGCCGTCGTCGTTGTTCATGCGAAAGGCCTCGGGCAGGCCGAGGATGCGGGTGTAAAAGTCGAGGGATTTGTCGATGTCTTTGGCGGTGATGGCAATGTGACCAAGGCCAGTGATCATAAAACCTCCAGAGGATAGGGGAACGTGGAATTGTGGCGCAATTTAAAACCGCGTTTCTACAGCGTCAAGTTTTCCGCCTACCGGGGTGTGCAGTTTGTGCTTGTGTTTGGCAGATTTTAGATTTTCATGGGTGTGGGATTTGAATGGTTGAGGTTAGGGATTTAAAAAAACATACCGGATCATACATCACAGGAGGCATAGATGGATCGGGAAACGATGAGCCTGGAAGAAAATTACGGGTTTGATGTTGCGGGTTATTTGCATGTGCCGGGGGTGTTGACCCGCACCGAGGTGGCCCGGTTAAATAAAACAATTGATGAGGCCGGGCGTTTGGAGGGTATGCTGGGTTGGGGCGAAGGGTTGCGCGATCCGTTTCGCGAGTTGCTGGTTCAGCCCAAACTGGTGTGGTATTTGAATCAGATTATCGGACATCGACG
>CAXNEV010000308.1:0-5146 GCA_964200925.1 Candidatus Latescibacterota bacterium
TTTGTGCGGCAATTTTTTTGTGCCCGTCATAATCGTCGGGAGCAATGGGTTCTTCAAACCAGAAAGGGTCGTATTCTTCAATGCGTTTGGCAAACTGAATCGCTTCGTAATAGCGATATGCACAGTTGGCATCCACCATCAATTTTATATCGGGGCCAATGGCCTGGCGCACGGTTTTTACGCGTTCGGCGTCTTCTTTTAACGAGAGGGCGCCCACTTTCATTTTAACGGCTTTGGCCCCCCATTCGACATGTTCGGTCACTTCCTGAGCCAGTTCTTTTAACCCTTTGCCATCTTCATAATACCCCCCGGCAATGTAGGTGGGCACGCGGTCGCGATACCCGCCGAGCATTTTGTAAAGCGGCATGCCCGCCACTTTGGCGCGCAAATCCCACAGGGCAATATCAAGCGAACTGATGGCGCGCGTGGTAAGACCGCGCCGCCCCGAAATTTTGGGCACCCACATTTTATGCCACAAACGCTCCACATTAATGGGATCTTCACCAATGAGTTCTTTTTTGAATCGGCCAATATCCGTACTGCCCATGCCCACACCCGTGATGCCGTCATCGGTGTGAATGTGAACCAGACTCAAACCCGAATGGGTATAAGTGTGTTTGCCATTGGCTATGGGTTTGGCGCGTGGCCAGCGGAAAGATTCGGTGGTGATGTCGGTAATTTTCATGGGTTAGAGATCTCCTGAAGTATGAAAGTCAACTGTGATCAATAAGTCTTTATCATTTCTTTATGGTCTGTCTATAAATTACTTTTCGGTTATGAACATCAGGCGAATAGACGAATGGGCGATTCGCAGATTCGCAAAACCGGCAACTTATTTCTGGATGAACCCTTAACATATACCCTCAGTGAACACACGATACAGGAACGGATTTTCCGCGCGATTCCGTTTTGCAACGCCTTCTGAAAAGCCTCCATTGCTTTCAGGCCATCTGATCGTGAACATCCTGTGGGGGTATTCGCGGAAAATCAGCCCTCCCGGCGCTTGAGGGAACGACTTTTTGCCTACTTTTTGGTCGTTCAAAAAGTAGGTCGCCGAAGGCATAAAGTATGAAGCGCGGATTTTTTCTTTACCAAATACAGTTTAAACTTTATTTTGCAGACCTTTGGAAAATTTCTCAAGGAGGCCTGTATTGAAAATATTAAAATATTACATTCACTTTGCCAACAAACTTAACGAGTGGGTTGGGTCTGGCGTGTCGTGGTTGACCACGGTACTGGTGCTGGTGGTATGTTATGACGTATTTACCCGTTATTTATTGTATAACAGACTGGTGGCGGTGAAAGAGCTTCAATGGCATTTGTTTGCACTCATTTTTTTGCTGGGTGCGGCGTATTCGCTCAAGCATGACAAACACGTACGAGTTGATGTGTTTTACAGCCATTTTTCGCCTCGAACCAAGGCCTGGGTCAATCTGGTGGGCAGTGTGGCTTTTTTAATGCCTTTTTGTGTGATGGTCATCTGGAGTTCTCAAAACTTTGCAGCCAATGCCTATCATATTGGCGAAGTTTCGCCCGATCCGGGTGGATTGCCCGCCCGCTGGGTATTGAAAGCGGCAATTCCAACAGGTTTTGTGCTGGTTTTGATTCAGTGTTTGGCGCTCACATGTCAATCGGTTTTAACCATTCTTGGACATTCTGAACAGGGGGAAGGCGCATGATAGAAGCAATGCCATTGATTCTGTTCGGCGTGTTGTTTGTGTTGTTATTATTTGGTTTTCCGGTGGCATTCACGTTGGGCGGGGTGTCGTTTATCATGGGGTATTTTACCTTTGGCCCTTCGTTTTTTAACCTGTTGCCGCTGCGCATCTGGGGCGTCATGACCAATTATGTGTTAATTGCCGTGCCGCTGTTTGTATTTATGGGCGTCATGCTTGAAAAGTCCGGGTTAGCCGAAGAACTGCTCGAAACAATGGCTCTGTTATTTGGGCGAATACGCGGAGGGTTGGCAATCTCAGTGGTAATGGTGGGGGCTTTGTTGGGTGCATCAACCGGCATTGTGGGAGCCACCGTGGTGACCATGGGACTGCTGAGTTTGCCCACCATGCTCAAACGGGGCTATCACCCCGAAGTGGCAACAGGCACCATTGCGGCATCCGGCACACTGGGACAAATCATTCCACCCAGCGTTGTGCTGGTGCTTTTGGGCAGCATTTTAAATGTGCCCATTGGCGATATGTTTATGGGTGCCGTTATTCCCGGTCTGTCGCTGGTGGTGTTATACGTGATCTGGTTGAGCCTGGTGGCATTTTTTAAACCCGAATGGGCACCGGCTATGCCCGAGGCCGAATTGCAGCGTTTTCGCGGACCAAATATGATTGGGCGTATTTTGCATGCGTTCATTTTGCCGGGTGTGCTGGTGCTGGTGGTGCTGGGGTCTATTTTTGCCGGAATTGCGTCACCCACCGAAGCCGCCGCTATGGGTGCGTTGGGAGCAACAGTGCTGACGATGGTTCAGCGCAAATTTTCATTTGAAACACTCAAGGCCGTCATGGTTGAAACCACGCATTTAACATGCATGGTATTTGTTATTCTCGTGGGTGCGTCTGCATTTGGCCTGGTTTTTCGCGGCATGCACGGCGATGCGTATTTGACCAAATTGATTTTGGAGGCCAACATGAGCCCCCACATGTTTTTGGCACTGGTGATGGTCATGATTTTTGTGGCGGGGTGTTTTATCGACTTTATCGAAATCACGTTTATCATCGTGCCGGTCGTAGCCCCCATTTTTGTCGCGCTGGGTGTGGATATGCTCTGGCTGGGCATTTTGATTGCCATGAATTTGCAAACGTCTTTTTTAACACCCCCATTTGGTTTTTCGCTTTTTTATTTAAAAGGGGTGGCCCCTCCCGAAATTGGCACAGGGCATATTTATCGCGGTATTGTGCCTTTTGTTGTGATTCAATTGATCGCCGTGGGGATAATTATTGTATTTCCCGATCTGGCAACTTGGCTGCCGAAGTATTTAAGTGGTCCGTAGAAAAAACGTATCGCATAAAGAAGCAACGTGCAAAACAAAATGCAGCAAACCAATAGATGTTGGTTTACTGCCTTTTGATGAGGATGTGTTGACTGTGTTATCCGCTGATGCTGGTATAATAAATTTTTTCGGAAACCTCGGCCCAGCCAGCCACATTTTTTCGAAAGGCATCAAAAGATTCAAATACCTTTTTGCTGGTGACATCGACGGCGGTCAGTTCGTCGATCACTTCGCGCGAATACGTACGCAAGGCAGTTAGAACCTCATCGGGAAATCGACGCAATTGCACGCCATTTTCTTGAACGAGGGTTTTGAGATAACTGTTGTTTTTGGATTCAAATTCCGACAGCACCCAACCATTGGCACGTGCAGCGGCTGTGCGTATGATGGTTTGCAAGTCTTTGGGCAAGGCTTCAAAAGCACTTTTGTTGACCATGAGTTCAATCACTGCCCCGGGTTCGTGCCAGCCCGGGTAATAATAAAATTTGGCGGCCTTGTGCAAGCCCATTAAGTGATCGTGAAAAGGACCAATCCATTCGGTGGCATCAATGACCCCGCGTTCGAGGTTGGTAAAAATTTCACCCCCAGCAGACAACACAGCCGATCCGCCTGCTTTGGAAATGACTTTGCCCCCCAGACCGGGCATGCGCATTTTCAAACCCCGAAGATCGCCAACGGTGTTAATTTCGCGGTTAAACCAGCCACCCATTTGAAATCCGGTGTTGCCCGCAGGCATGGGAATCAAATTAAAATCGGCATACAGCGCTTCCCACAAGGCCATGCCGCCACCACTGGTGAGCCAAGCATTCATTTGCTGGGCATTCATGCCAAAAGGAACGGCCGCAAAAAATTGTGTGGCTGGCGATTTTCCGGCCCAGTAATAAGCTGCGCCATGGCACATTTCAGCCGTGCCCTGGCTAACAGCATCAAATCCTTCAAGCGGAGGAATCAGTTCGCCGCCGCCATATACCTGAATTTTCAAACGGCCTTCAGACATGTCCGAAATCCACCGGGCAATGTGATCAGCCCCTTCACCCAAAATGGGAAAATGCGGCGGCCAGGTGGTAACCATTTTCCATTCATAAGATTTGCGGGTGTGCACGGCGGGTGCATCTGTTTGCTGGGGCGAGGCACATCCTGCGGCCAGAGCAACACCGGTTAATGCGGTTGCAGAGGCTTTTTTGAAAAACTCACGGCGTTTATAAGTATCCACAAGACCTCCTGAAAAGAGAGGGCCACAACCTGCTTTTGTAGCCATTGTGCAGGTATTGGGGTGTTTCAGTTTGGGGCGAAAATATCGCCAAATCGCGATAAAGTCAAGCAAAAGGAAAAGTAGCATTGGCATTTCAATAGGGGATCGCATATATTCTACAATGAACAAACAATGCCCGGGCCGGGCGGGTAAATCGTGTTTGATATATTTTGTTTTTATCCTGTGTTAGGGAGACAGTATGCGGGTGCTAATTGTTGATGATGAACCAAGTGTGCGCGATTTGCTGTCAGCTGCTATTGATATGGTTGGTTCTGAAACGATGGATATGGCCGAAGACGGCGAAAAAGCATTGGCTTTAACGCTGGCAAATCGCTACGATCTGGTAACACTTGATATTCGCATGCCCGGCATTAGCGGGTTGGAAACTCTGCCAGTGATTCGACATGCCATGCCAAGGGCAATTATTGTCATTATTTCCGCTTATACAGATGATGCAATAAAAGTGGATACTCAAGATGCTGATCTGATTTTGAAAAAACCGTTTCAATTGCATACCATTCGGAAACTGGCAGAGTTGGCCAAAGATCTGGCAAAAACCCAGGCGGCCCTACACGCATTGAGTGAACCATGAAAACTTTTGCCATAAAACGCATCCTGTTGTTGTTTTTAATCGGATGGTCCACCTTATCACAAGCTCAAGAATCTGTTGATGTACAAATTCTCGAGCGCGATGTGGAGCGCATTAAAACCACGGGTGATCTGCGCGGAGGGGCCAAATTGATGAAGGCCCTGGTGCGCTTTAGAGAACAAGACATGCTCATTTCGGGCAATGATTTTCGCTATGGGTTTCTTTCTGTGATTGCCCATGCCCAAATTGTTTCGTTGACCTATTCGGATATCAGCGGTGAATTGCCCAAATCCATGCGAGAAGGCAT
>CAXNEV010000309.1:0-5136 GCA_964200925.1 Candidatus Latescibacterota bacterium
GGGTCTGACGCCTGCCCGGTGCTGGAAGGTTAAGAGGAGAGGTGCAAGCCTTGAATCGAAGCCCCAGTAAACGGCGGCCGTAACTATAACGGTCCTAAGGTAGCGAAATTCCTTGTCGGCTAAATACCGACCTGCACGAATGGTGTAACGACTTGGGCGCTGTCTCAACAGGGGACTCGGCGAAATTGTAGCTCCGGTGAAGATGCCGGATACCCGCGGCGGGACGGAAAGACCCCATGAACCTTTACTCTAGCCTGGTATTGTGTTTCGATATGGTATGTGTAGGATAGGTGGGAGACTGCGAAACGGTGGCGCCAGCCATCGTGGAGTCAACCTTGAAATACCACCCTTATTGTATTGGAATTCTAACCTTGGTCCTTGAAACAGGATCGGAGACACTGCCAGGTGGGAAGTTTGGCTGGGGCGGCCGCCTCCTAAACAGTAACGGAGGCGCCCAAAGGTTCCCTCAGCGCGGTTGGTAATCGCGCGTAGAGTGTAAAGGCACAAGGGAGCTTAACTGCGAGACCTACAAGTCGAGCAGATGCGAAAGCAGGGCTTAGTGACCCGACGGTAGCGCGTGGAAGCGCCGAAGATCAACGGATAAAAGGTACTCTGGGGATAACAGGCTTATCTCCCCCAAGCGTCCATAGCGACGGGGAGGTTTGGCACCTCGATGTCGGCTCATCACATCCTGGGGCTGGACAAGGTCCCAAGGGTTTGGCTGTTCGCCAATTAAAGTGGTACGCGAGCTGGGTTTAGAACGTCGTGAGACAGTTCGGTCCCTATCTGCCGTGGGCGTAGGATATTTGAGGAGATCTGTCCCTAGTACGAGAGGACCGGGATGGACGAACCTCTGGTGTACCAGTTGTTCCGCCAGGGGCATTGCTGGGTAGCTATGTTCGGAAGGGATAAGCGCTGAAAGCATCTAAGTGCGAAGCCCACTCCAAGATAAGATATCCCGTGGGATAACCCACCTAAAGGCTCCTTGTAGACTACAAGGTCGATAGGTCACAGGTGTAAGCGCAGCAATGCGTTCAGCCGAGTGATACTAATTAGCCGTGAGGCTTGATCAATTTTTTTTCAAAACGGTATTTCAGCAGATTTCTTCTGTGCTTGAGCAAATGAAGCCCGCCTTCAGTATTCGATTGTCGAACTTATTTTTTCCTGGTGGCTATAGCGGAGGGGACACACCTCTTCCCATTCCGAACAGAGAAGTTAAGCCCTCCAGCGCCGATGGTACTGCTTGGGAGACCTTGTGGGAGAGTAGGTCGCTGCCAGGAATATATTTAAAGGCCCGGACGATTCATTTTCCGGGCCTTTTTGTTTTGTCTGTAAAAGAGTGCTTGACAAGACATTTGTGTTTTGCAATTATAAACACTCCACGACTTGCACGGTTTCTTCAGGTTGGGTATAGTTAAGGATATTGGTTTTGGGGACGGGTGTTATCGATCGCATAGGAGGGTTTGATTGTGAACAAATATTCGCCTGAGAACATTCGGAATGTCGCTCTGGCTGGGCATAGTGGCACTGGCAAAACATCGGTTGCTGAAGCGATGTTGTTTTGTGCCAAGGTAATCAATCGCCTCGGATCGGTGGACGAGGGCAATACGGTATCCGATTATACCGAGGCCGAGATATCGCGCAAAATATCCATCAGTACCTCGATGCTGCATTTTGATTGGAAAGGCACCAAAGTCAATTTGCTCGATACACCGGGGTATGCCGATTTTATCGGTGATGCCAAAACGGCCATTTGGGCAGCCGACATTGCACTAACGGTGGTCAATGCGGTGACAGGGGTTGAAATCGGCACAGACAAAGCAGTTGGATTTGCCGAGGAATTTCAAAAATCCAGCGCATTTTTTGTCAATCATTTGGACAAGGAATTTGCCGATTATGAACAGACCCTTGAGAGCATTCAAGAACATTTTGGGAAAGGGGCCATTCCCTTTCAAATGCCCATAAAGTTAGAAGAAGGGCATATTCAGATCGTCGATTTGTTGCAAATGAAGCTGTTTGATTTTGCAACCGACGGCAGTGGGGTTGCCAATGGTTCTGATATTCCAGCTTCTTTGATCGAAGAAGCCCAGCAGTTGCGCGAACAATTGATTGAACATGCTGCAGAAAGTGAAGATGAACTGACCGAACGCTATTTGGAAGAAGGCAGTTTGACCGAAGAAGAAATTGTTCGCGGGGTAAAAGTGGGCATGGCCAATCGCACGCTGTTTCCCATATTTTGTGGTGTTGCCTCTAAAAATGTGGGAATTCGCTTGCTTCTCGATTTTTTGGTTCAAAATGCACCCGGGCCGGCAGATTTGACCATTCCGGCTGCACACAAAGAAAGGTCGGAAGAAGAAGTGGTTTTGTCGGCCACATCCGACAGCCCATTGGCGGGTGTGGTGTTTAAAACAATTTCGGAGTCGGTGGGAGATTTATCGTTTGTACGGGTCTATTCTGGTACGTTAAAACCAGGCGATGACGTGTTTAATGCCAGTCGAAAAGCCAATGAACGCATTGGGCAAATGTTTTCTATGAATGGCTCAAAACGCGAGGATATGAATGAAATTGGCGCGGGTGATATTGGCGCTCTGATTAAAATGAAAGATACCCACACGGGCAATACGATTTGCAGTCGAAATGCGCATCTGGAAATTCAGCCGGTTGCTCTTCCCCATCCACTCATTCGCGTGGCTGTTGAACCCAAATCTCGTGGTGATGAAGAAAAAATTGGCACAGGGTTGCACAATATTCACGAAGAAGATCCGAGTTTTTCATCGCGGTTTGATTCGGAATTGCGCCAAATTATTGCCGAAGGCCAGGGCGAACTGCATTTGACGGTGGTATTTGACAAATTAAAACGCAAATACGGGGTGGACGTAAATGTGGTTGAACCGCGCATCCCCTATCGCGAGACCATTCAGGGCAAGGCCGAAGGGCACCATCGGCATAAAAAACAAAGCGGTGGTCGATGGCAATTTGTCGAGGCATACGTGCGTGTAGAACCGCAATCACGCGGTGGGGGATTTGAGTTTTTGGATGAAGTGGTAGGCGGCGCTATTCCGGGAAAATATATTCCAGCTGTTCAAAAAGGCGTGGTTGAATCGATGGATCGCGGGGTGATTGCCGGATATCCCGTTGTGGATGTAAAAGTAGCAGTTTACGATGGTTCTTATCACCCGGTTGACTCTTCGGATATGGCATTTAAAATGGCGGGCGCGCATGCGTTTCAGAAAGCGTTTATGGATGCCCGGCCCATTTTGCTGGAACCTATTTACAAAGTGCAGGTTACCATTCCCGACACCTATATGGGCGATGTGATGGGCGATTTAAACAGCCGCCGGGGGCGCATTCAGGGGATGGATCCCAATGGCCAGTTCCAGATGATCCACGCCGAAGTTCCGCTTGCCGATCTGTATAAATACTCAACCGCGTTGCGGTCTATGACACAGGGCACGGGTGATTATACTATGGAATTTTCGCATTTTGATCCTGTTCCACAGGATGTGGCGAAAAAAATCATTGATGCATCTGAGCACAGCCGCGAACTGGTTGATGCGTAGAACCACGGGCACTCGCTGTATCGTTGTCAATTTCAAGATCGGGGTACGAGGTGTCGTGCCCCGATCTTTTTGGGAATCCCATGCCAAAGCGCAAAAAAAGCACACAGTTTGTCAGCCGAGGTGGGGATAAACTCAACGGGGTTTTGGCAGATTTGGCTTTGGATGTTTCGGGTTTGGTGGCGGCTGATCTGGGTGCCAATGTGGGCGGATTTACCGATTGTCTGTTGCAACACGGCGTTAGGCGTGTGTATGCCGTGGATACCGGATATGGCGTTTTGGACTGGAAATTGCGACAGGATCAACGGGTGGTGGTGATGGAGCGAACCAATGCTTTGTTTGTTGTTTTGCCCGAACCAGTTGACGTTGTTGTGGTTGATGTGGCCTGGACATCTTTGATGCGCATTGCACCTGTTGCCCTTTCGCTGCTTCAGGCAACAGGGTATGTTCTGGCTTTGTTGAAACCGCAATATGAAGCACAAGACCACGAAAGGCAAAAGGGTGTGGTATTGACAGAATATGTTGATCTCGTGGTAAATCGGGTCATTGAGGGGCTTGCCCCTGAAGGGGTTGCCGTGGCAAATTGCGTGCTGTCAAAAGTGCCGGGCAGTCAGGGAAATCGCGAATTTTTTTTGTTGCTCACGTGCAAATAGTTCTGGATTTTTGCTGTTGCAAAAAAGCTTATTTTAGGCTACATTAACAAGCAGTTATAACAATTTTTTCAGCAAAAAAAGAAGCGCCAACAGGAGTGTGGTGTTATGTCTGGGCATTCAAAATGGGCCAATATTAAACACCGCAAGGGCAAACAAGATGCTCAGCGGGGAAAAGTTTTTACCAAATTGATTCGCGAAATTACGGTATCCGCCCGAGAAGGCGGCGGTGATGAAGCCAATAACCCCCGATTGCGCGCGGCCATATTGGCAGCAAAAGCTGAAAATATGCCATCGACCAATATGGAACGGGCCATCAAAAAAGGCACGGGCGAACTCGAGGGGGGGGCCGCTTTTGAAAGTGCCATTTATGAAGGATATGGCCCTGGTGGTGTGGCTTTGCTGGTTGAAGCATTAACAGACAATCGCAACAGAACGGTTTCAGAAGTGCGCCATTTGTTTAACAAATACAATGGCAACATGGCCGAAAGTGGCGCTGTGTCGTGGGTATTTGAACCCAAAGGACTGGTGGTGGTGCCCAAAAAAGAGGTAACCGAAGAAGATTTGATGATGGTGGCCCTTGAAGCCGGGGCCGAAGATATGTCGGAAGAAGATATGGCATTTGAAGTGTATGCCCCACTGCCTCAACTGGAAGCTGTGCGCAAAGCCATTGAAGAGGCTGGCATTGAAATCGAGCGTTCCGAGCGAACGCTTGTTCCTCAAAATTCGATCTCTGTTGAAGGCAAAACCGCTCAGCAATTGTTGACGTTGATCGACATGCTTGAAGACAATGACGATGTGCAACGCGTCTATGCCAATTTTGAAATTGACGAAGCCGAACTGGCCATATTAACGGCCTAACTTCCCCTCTGCCTCTCCTCTGGCGGTTGGTTTTCAACCGTTTTTGCCTCATTATATCCGGAACGGTT
>CAXNEV010000310.1:0-5134 GCA_964200925.1 Candidatus Latescibacterota bacterium
GCAATTGATAAGTGCCATCTTCGGTTTTGGGGCGCATAAATGCGGTTTGCACCACAATGGAATCACCCGACACCAGCTTTTGATTGTTTAACGCATCGATAAACCCACGCCCTTCTGACCATCGCCACAATTCGCCTTCTGCCCCTTCAAAAACCAGATCATAAACTTGTCCGGAGCGAAACATCAGGTGTAAACTCTCCGGGCCAACATTCACCACCCGGTAGGTCACATAAACCGAATCGGCCTGAAAATCAACGTTCAAACCCGTTGCCAATCGCCCGTTCATCGATGGGTCTAACGGTGGAAATGTCGGTTCAACAACGGGTTGTTCACCCACGTAAAACCGCACCTTCGACACGGTTGCATCCTGATCGGGTGTGCTGTTTTCTCCTGTTGCCGACATATAGGCCCGCAACACATACACACCGTCTTTGGCCTCTGGCAACACGTCCAGATAAAGGGTTTCTTCAAAGGCAAAAGTATCGCGCGGTGCAAGCACAAGTTCGCCCTTTTCGGCCGTAAACAGTCGCGCCCACGACCAGCCCCACACCGGCCCTTCAGAACCATAAAGCACCAGATCATAACGCTGTCCAGAATTGAATGTCAGGGTAACGGGTTTATCCGATACATTGGTCAAATTGTAAAACACCTGAACCGTATCGCCCTGTTGATACACCTTGCGATCTGTGCGCAAAGACACCATTAGTGGGCCGGGCCGTCCGGGTTCGGGCACCACCCAGCCATCGATGGCAAATTTTACATAAGCCTGGGTTTCGTCGCGTCTCACTTCGCCATCGGCCTGGGCAGCAACCGCCAGAAAGCCGGTCATCAAAAAGCTCGGGCTTTTTTTTGCCCATTCCTCATTCAGCGCAAATGCTTCATAAAATTCAATCGACTCTCCGGCAGGCAAGGTGCGAGAGCTGATCACCTGAATGAAACTCCGGGTTTCCGACCAGGTCCACGTTCGACCATTGGAACCATCCAGCGTTAAATCGTAGTCTTGCCCCGATGGAAAAGTCAACGTCAGTGTTTCACCGCTGATATTGGTCAAGCGATAGCGCACCCGCACCGAATCCCCAGGGGCATACAACTGGCGTTCTGTTGCCAGTTCGGCAATAAACCGTTTGTTGCGCATTTCATGCACATTGTCATAACCATCTTTGGCCAGCGTTTTTAAGCGAATATCCAGATGGTTTTCACCTGCGACAATATCGACATTTTGCGCGTGCAACCGATACCCGGAAGCGCGCACCGTCACGCCATACGTTCCCGTTTTAAGCCCATAAAACTGAAAGGTTCCACTGCGGCTCATCGGCGACGCAAAAGCAGGTTCTACAGCCACACCCCCATCGGCATAAACCGGATCAACATCCTGACCAAACCGCTCCAGGTTCACATACGCATCATACACCGGGTTGCCATTTTCATCTGTCACTGTGCCCATTAGAAAACCGCGTGTCCATTCACCCGTAATTGTCACAGGTACTTTCACATACGTTTCTTCAGAAGCCGTGTTTGTGGGCAAAAAGCCGATTAATGTATATTCACCGCTGGGCAAAATGTCGTAATCGAGATTGAGATAATCGACAAAACTTTGTGACTCGCCCTGTTTGAGTGTCACTTCCGTCAGCATTTTGCCAAACAACCGCGTGGCCGACCAGGTCCATACCGTTTCGCCCTGGGCATTGTTTAGCCGAAAATCGTATTGCTGGGTCGAAGGAAATGACAACGTCACATCGCCATCCACAGCGGTCACGCGATATTGCATGTCAATGACATCGCCCTGCACATAAGACGATTGCACCGTGCCCAGTTCATACCGCACGCCCTTTGTCACGCCCCCGGTGCGATTTTCATAGTCTTCCAGCGGGCGTTTGGGGTCGGGCACATAGGGGTCAATCACAATGGGCGGCTCAATGCCCGAATACTTCACCAGCGAATATGTCTGTGGCCCGGCAATCGTCATTTCTGTCCACTTCACCAGCCCCACACCTGGGGCAAACCACACCTCGCCCAGTCCGGCATCGGCCAGGTGAGGATTGGGCTTCACACCGATGTGCAACACATTTTCAAATACGCCAAATGGCACTTCTACCGTTTCAGATCGGCTGATAACGGCAAACACCGATCCAGTCAACAGATCATCGGTATTGCTTTCAATCGTCCACGATGATCCTTCTTCAGCATTCAAATCCAGCAGCAACCGCTCTTTGCCATCGAGAATTTCATAAACCTTGCCATCGTCATCTCTGCGAATGCGGCGTTTGCCCTGTAACCCATCCCAGATAAAGGTGCGCGGATACAAACTGCGCTCCACACCCACCATGTTCACTTCGCGGTAATTTTTCAACGGCAGGCCTTCATAAACCCAGGCCAAGCCAACCTGTGTGGGGAACAAATCACCAAAATAAACAACAGGCGGTTCATTCCGGTTGACAAATGACGTCAGGTCATAGGTCTGTGGTCCGGCAATCGTCGTTTCGGCCCAGGAAACCAATCCCACACCTTCGGCAAACCACAAATCGGTTACCCCGACGTCGGCCAGTTGGGCATTGTGCACGGCAAAATGAATGGTGACAAACCCGCCATACGGCGTCTCGCGTTTTTCTTCGCGACTGACAACTTTTACTTCTGATCCGCCCAGAAAATCGGCGTCTTTAAAAGCATCGATCTTCCAGCTTTCGCCCTCTTTGGCATTAAAGTTAAACAACAACCGCCATGCCCCATTGCGATATTCCCAAACGGTGTTGTCATAGCGATAGTGCACCCAGTGATCACCCTGAAATCCAGTCCACAAATACACAGGCCCCAAATCGGTATCTTGAACTTCCAACATGCGAATCATCGGTGCCGACTCGCGTGGACTGCCCGCATAGTTCCACGTCAACCCCTGCCAGGCGGGAAAATATTGACCCATCTGCAAAGGCAACGGACGCACCCACAATGAATCAATCACAGGCAGCGGAATCGGTATGGGTCGATCAGGCCCACCGCTGTTTCCATCGGACGTTACAACATCTTGTACCCCAAATTTCATCAATTCATAAGACTGTGTGCCATCGCTGCTCAATTCGGTCCATTTCACAAGCCCCACTTCTGGCGCAAACCACACATCGGTCACCCCAATGCGCGCACCCAGCATCAATTTGATTTTTAAATGCACCGCCTGCCGAAATGCCCCATAAGGAACCGTCACCGTTTCCGTCCGACTGGCCACAGTCACAGTGGCCTGATTCAAAATATCATCTGAACCTTTAACGGCATCAATTGTCCACGACGTGCCTTCTGCCGCGTTCAAATCAAACAGCACCCGCCAGGTATCTCCTTGTAAATCCATAATTTTGCCATCATCGGCCACGCGAATCAGCCGTTTGCCCCCAAACCCGTCCCACACATAAACCGGCCCGTGAATGGACCGCAACACATCGGCAATTCGCACCACCTGGGCAACCTCGCGCGGAGAGCCGCCATACACCCACTGTGTGCCCACGGTTAATGGAAAATAATTGCCTTCTGCAGCACGCGCCGTTTCAGCCCCTCCCAACAGCGTTAAAACCAACAAACCTGCAAATAAACGTTTAAACATAATCCAGATCCTTTCTGTGGGGTTCAACCAAACATAAAGATACATAAAGCCACGCATCCCCAACAGTTGCAATTGTTGTACCAAATCCGCAGCATTTTTCTAAATTCATTTTTAACAGCTATTTAAAATTTCCCATCCCCCTCACCATAGGCCATCTTTCAATTTTCTGATAACCCCGGTATCAAATTTTATATATTTTGCCTCATCGATAAACCAATAGAAACATGAAAGCTACATGAGGATATGTGCAAAAACCAGGATATGAAAAAAATCGTCCTGTTCCATATGACCGGGGACCAGGTCAACCGACACATTCTGGCCTGCGACATTCGCACCGCTTTTTTCCAGAGCACCTGTTGAAATCATGGCCTTGGGGTTAAATTTTTTTATATTGAAGGCAGATTCAAAAATGCAACCAAAGATTCTTCCTATACCCGAAAGGACTTTTGAATGCGTATTTTGTACCTCGACCTTGACGCACTCAATCCCACACATTTGGGCTGTTACGGCTATCATCGAAACACCTCGCCCACCATCGACAAAATTGCCGCGCAGGGCATCCGGTTCAACCAGGCCTATACCTCCGACGCACCCTGTTTGCCGTCGCGCACCGCCTTCTACTCGGGTCAGTTTGGCATTCACTCCGGTGTGGTGGGCCACGGCGGCACCGCGGCCGAACGCCGCATCAACGGCCCGGACCGCGGGTTTAAAGACCGTTTGGCCACGGAAGGGCTTGCCGGGTTTTTGCAGCGACAGAATTTTAAAACATCCATGATCAGTCCCTTTGGCCAGCGCCATGCCGCATGGTGGTTTTATGCCGGATTTAACGAAATTCACAACACCGGCAAAAGCGGCCACGAATCGGCCGAAGAAGTCACACCCATTGTTGAAAAATGGCTCAACGACAATGCCGCCAATGACAGGTGGTTTTTGCACATCAACTACTGGGACATTCACACGCCTTATCGCGCCCCCGAAAGGTATGGCCATCCCTTTGCCACAGACCCCTTGCCCGATTGGCTCACGCCCGAACTGCTCGAAAAACACAAACAAGTCGTCGGCCCGCACACCGCACAGGAAATTTCCATGTGGGACGACCGCGAAAACCCGCGCTACCCGCGCCATCCCGGCCGCATCGACACGATGGATGATCTGCGCAAAATGATCGACGGTTACGACACCGCCATCCGCTACGTGGACGACCAGATTGCGCAGATCGTGCGTTTGCTCGAAGAAAAAGGCGTACTGGAAGACACCGCCATCATCATCAGCGCCGATCACGGCGAAAACATGGGCGAACTCGGCATCTACGGCGAACACGGCACCGCAGACCATGCCACCTGTCACATTCCCCTCATCATCAAATGGCCCGGCGGCAAATCGGGCCTTGTTGACAACGGCCTGCACTACAACATCGACATGGCTCCCACAATCGCAGACCTGTTGGGTGGTCAACAGTCATCCTTATGGGATGGGGCCAGTTATGCACCCACCCTCACAAACGGCACCCCGTGTGGTCACAACGAACTCATTGTCAGCCAGTGTGCC
>CAXNEV010000311.1:0-5083 GCA_964200925.1 Candidatus Latescibacterota bacterium
TGGGCATTTGGGCATCTTTATTTTGCAACCGCACAAAATATGAATCTTCGTGTCCTTCTGCTGTCATAATCAGAACTTCGCGATCGACCTGGGCCTCATCATCAAATTGGGCATCTTTGCGCCAGGCCATCAAATAAACCGTTCCTGGATCGCGTTGCCAGGGCACGATCTGATCCACATCGACCAGCTTGCGCGGTTCAGAACCGCTGAAATCGACCCCGGTGGAAGAAATAACTGAAAATTTCACCTTTTGATTTCTCTGGTCGTATTCCACCTGGCCTTTTTCGACAAAATTCAGATGAATATGCGGTTGCATCAAGGTCAGGGTATACAAGCTGTCTTCCAGAATCAGAATGGTCACTTCTTTTTCAATGGCATCGGTGCGATATCCCGTTTGACTGCCCGCATATAAAAACCAGGTGCCAAACGGCAGAGCAACGGTTTCTGCTATTTGTGTTGTTTCATCCTGCAATTTTTGGTCTGTCTTGTTTTTTTCTCCCCCTCCACAGCCCCACAACAGCACACACCCCAGCAAAACCATTCTCAAGCGAACCATTTATGGCCTCCACCTATATAAAAGCGGTCCCCCTACCCGGACAGGACCGCTTGACCAAAACATTTTAAACGCAAACCCTAACTGCCCAGAACCTCTTTGACACGGTCAAAAAAACCTTTCCCGCCCTCTGGCGCTTGCCCATTTTCAAGCTTTGACAATTCGCGAAACAGCGATTCTTCTCGTTTGCCCAATTTGGTGGGCGTCCAGACCACCACCCGCACAAGTTGATCACCCGTGCGATATCCATTGACCTCCGGAATTCCTTTGCCGCGAAGCCGCAGCACTTTGCCCGATTGGGTACCGGCCGGAATTTTCATGCTCACGCGCCCAGACAGCGTGGGCACTTCAATATCTGCCCCCAGCGCGGCCTGACTAAAACTGATGGGTAAATTGTAAACAATATCGTTTCCATGCCGTTCAAACCGGTCGTGTTCGACTTCTTCAATAAACACCAGACAATCGCCCGCAGGCCCACCTTGCAGACCTGCATTTCCCTGTCCACGCAGCGGAATGTAGTTGCCTTCTGACACCCCGGCTGGAATGGTAACCGACACATTCACCTGCTTTTGAACGCGGCCTTCTCCCCGGCAATCGGGGCACACATCTTTGATGGTTTTGCCATTGCCCCCACATTGGGGGCAAGTCGTAACATTGACAAATTGCCCAAACAGCGATCGCGTGGCTTGCCGCACCTGCCCAACCCCACCACACACCGTGCATGTCACGGGTTCTGAGCCCTGTTTGGCCCCCGATCCATTGCAGGTCAAACAGGCTTCCCGACGGGTCAGTTTGATATTTTTTTGCGTACCAAGTGCAATTTCTTCCAGCGTCAATTTTACCGACACCTTTAAATCTTCGCCCCGGTTTGCCCGACGCCCCCCGCGCCTGCCAAACAAATCGCCAAAAATGCCCCCGCCAAAAATTTCATCCAGATTGGAAAAAATATCCTGGAAATCATTGGCATGTGAAAAATCAGACCACTGGAACCCACCGCCGCGAAAAGTGCTTTTGACCCCTTCATGGCCACACTGGTCGTAGGCCTGACGCTTTTGTGGTTCTATCAAAACCTCGTAGGCCTCGGCCCCTTCTTTAAATAAATCTTCAGACTGCGGGTTATCCCGATTGCGGTCGGGGTGATACTTTAATGCATATTTGCGATAGGCTTTTTTAATTTCTTCGGTGGTTGCATTGCGATTCACACCCAGAATTTCGTAATAATCTCGTTGTGCCATGAGCCCTTCTCGTTACATGCCGAATAAACCATCTTGTTGACAACACAAAACAATAGAGCCATTTACAGGCCCTATTGCGGAGTTAATTTGGGTCCCCTTCATTTTCTTCCGGTGCGGGTTTGCCCCGGCTAACCACCACCCGGGCCGGTCTGAGCACTTTATCGCCCAAACGATACCCTTTTTCAACTTCTGTGGCCACAATACCCGCTTCGTATTCGTCCGAAGGCATTTGCAACAACGCCTCGTGAATATTGGGATCAAAACGCTGCCCAACCGTTTCAATTTTTTTGAGATTTCGATTGCTCAGCACCTTCGGGAATTGCTCCATAATCAGGCGAACCCCTTCTTGATATCCTTCCGAATCGGCCTGATCATTTTCGCGGTGCGCCAAAGCCCGATTCACCCCATCTAGAATGGGCAACAAATCGCGAATCACATCCTGACTGGCCGATTGCACCAGCGCGTCAAATTCTCTAACTGTGCGTTTTTTGTAATTTTCAAACTCTGCTGCCAACCGGATCCATCTGTCTTTATACAACTCTGCCTCTTCTCTGGCCTGAAGGAGCGCCATCTGTCCCAAAGATTCTGAATCTGTTGGCACTGCACCACTTTCCTCGACAACTTCGGGTTGGGCTTCACTGTCGTTTTCTTTGTCTTCTACAACGATTTCTTTGTCTTCCATAAATGCCAATCAACTCCTCTTAAGGTACGGTCTATCGATTATTTTCGTTCCAAAATTTCCTGCGTGAGTCCCGAAATAAACTGAATCAAAGGCACCAGCCGCGCATAGGGCAATCGGGTGGGGCCAATCACCCCGATAACACCCGAAACATTGCCCACCTTATACCGCGAGGTCAACAAACTGCACCCTTTTAATTCGGGCGAGGCGTGTTCGTCGCCAATGGTAATGGTGATGCCATCTTCTTTGATGCGATCGCTCAGCAGGTGTGCCATGGATTCGCGTTCTTCAATCATCCCAATCAACCCGGCCAATCGCTCATTGGTAAAATCGGGTTGGTCAAAAAAATGACGGGTTCCATCAACGTGCAAATCGACCACATTAACCACCTGAAACAGCGAGTCGGCGCTTTCGGCAATAAGCCGCAACAGTTTGGGAGATCCTTCAGAAGCAGACTCCAAACGCGCTTTAGCCGAAGCCATAATTTCACCCACAGTCAAAGAAGAAAGCCGTTCGTTAACCACGCGCCGCGTTTCGCTCAAATCGTCTTCCATCACATCGGAATCCACTTCCATCACCATCGTTTTGACCAACCCGGATTGAATGGTCAAAACCAGCAGCAGTTTGGTTTCGCTCAATTTTACCATTTCAAGGCGCTCGAAGAGGCCCTGGGTAAACTGCGGCCCCAGCGCAATGCCCAGATTGTGCGACACTTCTGCTAAAACCCTGGACACCTGTCCCAACAGACCTTCGATGTTGCCTTCGCGCAATTTTTCAATGCTCTGCCGAATCGCCTGCCGGGCCGCTTCATTCAATTCTTCATGGCCCATCAGCATATCCACATAATAGCGATACCCCTTGTCGCTGGGCACGCGCCCTGCCGATGTATGGGGGTGGCACAAATATCCCTTCTCTTCCAGATCTGCCATGGAATTGCGAATGGTTGCCGCACTCAACCCCAGACCCAATTTGGAAATCGAACGCGACCCAACCGGTTCGCCGGTGGTCACAAAAGTTCCAATCAAAATGTCGAGAATGGCCCTCTCTCGCTGCGTCAGTTCCGTCATGGCATCCCTCTTAAGAGACGTATTTGGACAAGAACAAACCCACCCATCCCATAACAACACAACTGTCTGGTCTGCCAGCATTTTCGGGGAGATTATAAAGCCTAACTCAATAACACATATAATCATATACGAATTGATTTCTATTGTCAAGGTTATAGTCTTTCACCATGCTTAACGAGGATTTGTGTAAACGACCGGTCAGGTGATGCATGGCAGAAAAGTGATAGACCACCCGATCATTACAACACATGCCTGTCCAGCGGATGGAAGTCGCTTTCCAGTGGCCGCCACGGTTTGCCGCAAATTTCGCTGATTACCGTCCACTCCCCAGCAGTCAGATTTCCCTGGTGATGATAAAGAAACCGCTGCAAACCCGCATCCCTGGCATTTTCCAGAAGCTGTTTCAAATGGCTTGCACCCATCGGATCGCCATCGTGGGGCGACCGACCCGCCTCCAGCCAGGGCACAATGCGATCCCGATCATCTACCGTGGCCAGCGCACGCCGGGTTTCCTCCTGAACCACCTGCTGGAAAAACTCCGGCGTAAGGGCAGACTCCAGGTCGAACCTGTTCCGAACCCCTGGCAGATTCAGCCCGAACAACCCCTGCACAACCGAAAGGGCATCCTCATCTCTCAGGCCGTCGTTCCACTGCACCAGCGTCTCCACATATCGGTACACCGTCCCCAAAAGACCGTCGAATCCCCGATGCCAGAAATAATGTTTGGGCAATAAAATATCCAGAAACCCGGCAAGAGCATCAAAGTCGTAGCCACACAACGGGGCAAAGGCCGCCGACCGAGGGCCAACCCCTATCTTGATCGGGCGCGACATGCCCGAATCCACACCCTCCCGTACTCCCCGGAAAAATCCAGTAAGCGCCTCCACGCGAAACTTCAGCCACGCCGTCAAACCCGGATCTGCCCCCAGCAGATGCGTGGTGCCCAGAAGGCCTCCACCCGAATGCAATTTCACCCGCGCGGATTTCAGGTGATGCAGGCAATCAAACAGGCGATCTTTTGCTTCCACCAGGGCTGTGTAGTCATATCCAAGTGCTTTGCATTTTGGCGCAACAGACTCTGGCAGATCGTGAAAGATGTAGGATCGGTAACCCATATGATGGGGGGCGATCTCATAACCCCACTCCGGCCCATCCATGATGCCCCCGTCCACCATTGGAAATTGTTCAAATGTATCCACCATCCGGGCGCATATCGCAGCCAGGGTCTTTTCATCTGCCAAGATGTGCCCCTTCCCACCGGGGCCCATTCCCGTTGACGGCTGGAATATCCACACAGACCAACCCCGATCCTTGGCTGCTGTAAAAGTCTTTTCCAGCAATGCGCGCCGTTGTGGCATCACCACCTTCGATTCCGGCGGCGTCACACCAAATCGTTTGTAGATGGCAGGATTCGGTTCAAAAGTTGGAGATGGCCCGGTTCCCTTCTCTTGCGACTTTACACCTGGCAACAGATCTGCCGCGTTGAACATCAAAGGCCCCATCACCAGCCCATCCACCCCACCCGCTTCCCATGCGGGAAAGAGTCGTT
>CAXNEV010000312.1:0-5079 GCA_964200925.1 Candidatus Latescibacterota bacterium
AATGCCATTGTCGCGTTTGAATTCGTCGGCTAAAAAAGCGATGAGCCGCTGATCAAAGTCATCACCGCCCAAATGGGTATCGCCGTTGGTGGATTTAACTTCAAAAACGCCATCGCCGAGTTCGAGAATGGAAACGTCAAATGTGCCACCACCCAGGTCATAAACAGCAATTTTTTCGTCGCTCTTTTTGTCCAACCCATAAGCCAATGCAGCAGCTGTGGGTTCATTGACAATGCGCAACACATCAAGACCAGCCACTTTGCCTGCATCTTTGGTCGCCTGGCGTTGTGCATCGTTAAAATAGGCGGGAACCGTGATCACGGCCTGCGTGACTTTTTCACCGAGATAATCTTCGGCGGTTTGTTTCATTTTTTGAAGCACCATAGCCGATATTTCTGGCGGTGTATAGGTGCTGTCGCCAATTTTAACCGCCGACAGCCCATTGCTGCTGACCACTTTATAAGGCACTTCATGAATTTCATTGGGCACTTCATCATAACGGCGCCCCATGAATCGCTTGATCGAATAAATGGTGTTGCCAGGGTTGGTCACAGCCTGGCGTTTGGCCACCTGCCCCACCAGGCGTTCGCCATCTTTGGTAAAAGCCACAACCGACGGTGTGGTGCGACCGCCTTCAGAATTTGGAATCACAACCGGGTCGCCACCTTCCATCACGGCCACACACGAGTTGGTGGTTCCCAGATCAATACCAATTACTTTACCCATAATTTGTGCACTCCCCTCGTTTTTCAATGAACAACAAATTGAAATCCTGTTTATTGTTTCAAGATTTTTAGTCACGAACAATCGTTGTATTAAGCAACTTCTTTTTTAGATTCTTTTTTATCTTTTTTTGTATCCGATGTTTTGCTTTCTGTTTTGCTTTCTGTTTTGCTTTCTGTTTTGCTTTCCGAGGATGTCCCACCGTCGCTCTTAGCAGCCTGTTTATAGTTGTCGCTGCGATAATCTGTGATATAAAAGCCCGACCCTTTAAACAACAATCCTGCCCCGCCGCTGATCAGGCGTTCCACTTTCATTTTGCCACACTCCGGACATTTGCGTACAGACTTGTCAGTCATGGATTGAAATTTTTCAAAATGATGATCACAAGCAGTGCAAGCATATTCGTATGTCGGCATGGACAAACCCCTTTAACAAAGGACGATTGAAAAATAAAATCATGATTGCACCAACTTTAGAGCAACATACATACCAGTATCTAAATTTTACATAAGTTATTATTTTATAAAAATTTATGCAGCTTTCGAAAATCTGTAGTTGTATAGATTGATGCAATTATTGCGTTCACATTGTCATTCAATCTGCCACATTGGCAGGATTGGCAAACAAGAAGGGACAACATCCAGTTGATGTTGTCCCTTTTAACCGATTGAAATATCGGTTCAAGCCGCGCTTTTGACGGCCTTTACAACAGCTTCAGCAGCTTCTTTAAGATGTCGGGCGACTGTAAATTTGAGGCCCGATTTTTCCAAAATTTGAGCCCCTTCTTCGGCATTGGTGCCCTGCAGACGCACCACCAGTGGCACCGTGATGTTTAAATCTCGCAATGCCTGTACCACCCCTTCGGCCACGCGGTCACAGCGCACAATACCGCCAAAAATGTTGATCAGAACCGCTTTGACATCGGGGTCTGAAGTAAGAATGCGAAAAGCATTTTTAACGCGTTCCACATTGGCGCCCCCGCCCACATCGAGGAAGTTGGCAGGCGATGATCCAGCATATTTGACAATGTCCATCGTGGCCATGGCCAATCCGGCACCATTGACCATGCACCCAACTTCGCCATCGAGTTTGATGTAGTTGAGCGCAAATTTGGACGCTTCTACTTCCAGGAACGCTTCTTCATCGGTATCGCGCAATTCTTGAATTTCAGGATGGCGATAGATGGCGTTGTCATCAAAATTCATCTTGGCATCCAGAGCCAGCAATTCGCCCGATTTGGAGACGACAAGCGGGTTGATTTCTGCCAGGGAACAATCGGTTTCAATATAGGCTTTGTAAAGGGCACTGATGAATTGCACCCCCTGTTTGATCTGATCGCCCTCAAGGCCCAAACCAATGGCCAGTCGGCGCGCTTGAAAAGGTTGCAGGCCCACACCGGGGTGAATTTCTTCTTTGAGAATTTTTCCCGGCGTTTTGGCGGCCACTTCTTCAATATCCATGCCACCTGCTTGAGAAGCCATGACCACCAATCGCGATTTGGATCGGTCGAGCACAATGCCCAGGTACAATTCTCGGGCAATGTCGGTGGCATTTTCTACCCATACGGATTTAACTTTTTGCCCGCCCGGCCCGGTCTGATGCGTGATCAGATTCATGCCAATAATTTTTGAGGCGGCTTTTTGGGTTTCTTCAACAGTTTTGGCGAGTTTTATGCCCCCACCTTTACCGCGTCCACCCGCATGAATCTGGGCTTTGACAACAACAGCGCCGCCCAGGTTTTTGGCGATTTGCACGGCTTCCTCTACCGTTTTGGCCACGCCGCCTTGAGGCACGGGCACACCAAAAGATTTGAGAATTTGTTTGGCCTGGTATTCGTGAATTTTCATGTATGGCTCCTTGCAGGTTTGGAACAACAAGTACAGCAGGAGATATACTTCCCTTGTCTGTTCTCCCCTTCTTCACAAAAAGAGGGCCGGGAAGTAGGTTATATGCGCAAATCTTTTCCGGTCATTTCAACAGGTTGTTGCAGACCCAGCAGACCCAGCAACGTGGGCGAAACATCGCGCAATGCCCCACCATCGCGCAAACGGCCTGTGAAGGTGGGGTCAACCAGAACAAAAGGTACGGGGTTGGTGGTATGCGCGGTGTGCGGTTCGCCCGTTTCATAGTGCAGCATTTGTTCGGCATTGCCATGATCGGCCGTAACAATAGCAACCCCGCCCATGCCTTCGATGGTTTTGAGCACACGGCCCAGGCACTGATCAACAGTGGACACAGCTTTAATGGCGGCTTCAAGTATGCCGGTGTGGCCCACCATGTCGGGGTTGGCAAAATTGCAAATGGCGGTGTCAAATTGTCCCGATTCAATAGCGGTGATCAATTTGTCGGCCACTTCGGGAGCGCTCATTTCGGGTTTATAATCGTAGGTGGGCACATCTTTAGGCGATTGCACCATCACGCGTTCTTCGCCTTCAAACGGCTTTTCTTCTTGGCCGTTAAAAAAGAACGTGACATGGGCATATTTTTCGGTTTCGGCAATGCGCAACTGGCGTTTGCCCGCGTTGCTAATGACTTCGCCGCAAATATGGGGCATGTTTTGCGAGAGCACTTCTGGCGGATACGCAACACCGTTGACGGGCACATCTTTTTCATAACGCGTGAGCGTGGCATAATGTACGTTGGGGCGCACAGGGCGCTTAAATCCATCAAAAACATCCAGCACAAAAGCGCGCGTGAGTTGTCGGGGGCGATCCCCTCGAAAGTTGAAAAAAATAATCGAGTCGCCATTCTGAATGGTAACCAGGGGTTTGCCCTGGGTATCTGTCATCACAATGGGTTTGATGAATTCATCTGTACCGCCACCGTCGTAAAGAGCCTGCATGGCCACAATCGGATCGGTTGCAGGTGAGCCCGTTCCCTGAGTGAGCAGATCGTATGCCAGTTGTGTGCGTTCCCAGCGTTTGTCGCGATCCATGGCATAATACCGACCGCATATCGAGGCGATCTGTCCCACACCGACTGCTTTGCACATGCCAAGCAAATCGCGTATGCTTTGTAGGCCGCTTTGCGGTGGGGTGTCGCGCCCGTCTGTAAAGGCATGAATAAAAACCTGATTGGCATTCAAACCGCGTGCGGCACTCATTTTGATGAAGCCTTCATAATGACCGGGCCATGAGTGTACACCGCCATCGGAAACCAGCCCGATAAAATGCACCTTGTGATGTGTGTTTTTCACGCGGTCCATCGCGGCAATGAGCGCTGCGTTTTGAAACAGGCTGCCATCGCGCACCCGGTCATCAATCTGCGTCATGGCCTGCATCACCGTGCGGCCTGCACCTAAATTGAGATGGCCCACTTCGGAATTGCCCATCAACCCTTCAGGCAATCCAACAGCCCGGCCAGACGTATTAAGCGTGGTGTGGGGATAAGTGGCCCAAATGCGATCCATGGTAGGTGTGTCGGCCAGGGCCACGGCATTGTAATCGGTGCGCGGATTCAAGCCCCAACCGTCGAGAATAATGAGTGCTACAAATCGGGATTTGGACATGGTGACATTTCAAAGGTTAAAAGGTCTTTCAAACCCATAGTCTCAATGGATGATCGAACCTGCCATTCTTTCCAATTTCAGGAAGGATTTTCAACCACTGGGAGGAGAAAATAACGGTTTGGGTGGGGAATAGCAAACATGAAATAAAACAGCAGACAAAAGACCACAAGCACCATGTGAGGAATGATCTTCTTTCGTTTTTCTTCATGGCTTTGTAACACAGCGAAAACCAATGAGTTCATTGGTGGATGTTGGTGAAAAGAAGAACCGGTTAAAGGTGCGCACAAAAATGGCCGATTCACCCCAGGAACCACCGCGCGCCACCCGCACTGTGCCGCGGTCTGAACCCTGGGGATTTTGATCGGAGCTGCTGGCATAATAAACATTGTTATACCAATCGCTGGTCCATTCCCAAACGTTGCCCGACAGATCAAACACACCATAGGGACTCACACCTTTGGGATACGTGCCCACCACAACAGATTTGCCAATATGCCGATTAAAATTGAGCAAAGTGCTGTCCGGTGGTGTTTCGCCCCAGGGATACGTGCGATTGCTCAGGCCCCGAGCCGCTTTTTCCCATTCGGCCTCGGTGGGCAAGCGCCCCCCCATCCAGGAGCAATAGGCTCTGGCATCATTCCATGAAATGCCAACAACAGGCTGGCTTCTGGCATTATAACGGGGATCGTTTCTCAAGCTCCAGGGCAGGCGCACTGTGGCCACTGTAAAAGCTTCATACTGCGCATTGGTGACTTCATAACGATCCATGCGATAATCGTCGAGATACACCGAATGAACAGGTTGTGCATCACTTTCTCCCGCCACCGAGCCCATCGCAAATTCTCCAG
>CAXNEV010000313.1:0-5070 GCA_964200925.1 Candidatus Latescibacterota bacterium
CGCTTCTTCAATCTCGAACGGCCCCATCAGGGACTGGATTACCACATACCTGCCCACATCTACCATGGAAAGGACATGCCTATCAATCAAAAAAATGCAATCTACCTTAAATTCGCCTCAGATTGGTCTTGACAATGGGGTCCACTTTAACCTTCAATAGCTGCCTTAACTATATTTGTGTCTCGCTCGCTGGTTAAAATTAAAATGGCGCTGTGATCAAACTGTGGATCTAAACGCAAAACACCAAGCACATCGATACCGCCTAATTTGGGCATATTGATATCTAAAATAATGAGATCGGGTAAAAATTCACGAGCCGTAAAGATGGCGGATTCCCCATTATCTGCCTCAAGAATCACATGTCCTGCTTTGGCAAAAAAATGACTGATAAATACCCGGATGGAATGGGCATCATCAGCGATCAGAATTTTTCGGTTCGATTCAGACATTTTCCAACCTCACGGAAGGTTGTGGTTGCAGCGTTTTGGTTTATATTTAAAGGTAGATGGATACTACATCATTGATCGGCTTTCGGCAATCGGCTTTTTTGCCAAAACACAAGAAATGGTTGAATTCTTCCCCTATTATCCCGAAATGCCAGCCAATATTGAAACCCGCCTGAAGCAATGGCATCACAAACAATCACCCTCCCTCTGGAAACGCCTGACCTTTTTGTTCTGACCATCAACCCCCTTGACGTAACCGATCATTGGTAGTATCATGCCTTAAGTTAGTAAGTGCTTTCTTTTTATTTGGCAGCACAAAAGGGGAAATTGGGTGGCCCAAACACTTGATCACAAACCGCATGTTCATACAGAAGAAAAAATTCCAGATCACATTTTATCCCAATTAAAAAACCATCAAAATGGCCTGGGGGCTATACGCATCTACATCCTGTCTGTTTTGGGACAAAAAATCACATTTGATTTGCGCAATCAGGTTTATACCCATCTGCACCGGCATTCGCTGAGTTATTACAACCAGCACGAAACCGGGACCATTATGGCCAGCATCACCCAGGATGTGGGCCGGTTGCAGGATTTTATCAGCGATGGTTTGCAGGAAATCATTCGCGATTTCGATGGCAATCGATATGAAATAAAGGACTATCGCAAAATCGATCCCGAAAGTCGCAGTTTTGTCGATGCCCTCATTTAGCTTCAATATGGAAATTGCGCTTTGCCGTTGGTTGAAGCCCAACCGGTATTTTTCATTAGAAGGAACATTTATAGAACCTATCTCGTCTTAATGAAGAATAAAACATAGGATTCATTTTTTGATCCCAAACCTGAAATTGACACGGTGTTTTGAACCCTTTATATTTCTTCGGCACGTAAGTAAATGTTTATCCACAATCTGTCCTTAACAACCGTCGCCTTTTTTCTAAGCGCCCACGTTGATCACGACAGGTTTTTAGAAGGATAGAGCCCATGAAACTTTCTGAGTTTTCCATTAACAAACCCATCACCACCATCATGATCGCCCTGAGCGTGATGGTATTGGGGGTCATTGCCCTGTCCCGACTGCCCCTGGAATACATGCCCAGTTTGACGTTTCCTTCTATGTTCATCTCTATCAACTACCCATCCTCTTCACCTGAAGAAGTCGAGCGCAACATTACGCGCCCCGTTGAAGAAATCATGGGAACTCTTTCTTCTGTAAAAGCCATCAGTTCCAGTTCCAGCAACACCGGTTCGCGCATTCGCCTCGAATTTGACATGAAAGCAGATATGGATCTGGCATCGGTTCACATCCGCGACCGCCTTGATCAGGTTAGCCCTTTGTTGCCTGATGATATTACGCGCATCGAAATTATGCGCTGGAATTCTGAAGATTGGCCCATTATTGAATATTCTCTGACATGGTTGGGTGAAAACCCGGCAGAACTTATAACAGTCTATCAACAAACCATTTTGCCCCGGATGCAACGCATCGAAGGCGTGGGCAATGTGAATATTCATGGGATCGATGAAAAAGCCCTGCTTGTCAATGTCGATCAAAACCAATTGACTTCCCACAATCTCGATTTTCGATCCATCAACCGCGCAATCGGCAGCAACAACACCAACACATCTGCCGGATATGTCGAAGATGGCAATCGCCGTTTGGCCGTGCGCGCTATGGGTGAATTTGTAAACGTTGACCAGATCAGCAACCAGCCGCTTCAACCCAATATTGCCCTTGGGGATGTGGCTACGGTGGTTTACGACTATCCAGAAAAGAAATATTTTGAACGCCTCGATGGTCTCAATGCCATTACAATGGAAATACAAAAATCTTCCACGGCCAATATGGTGCGCACCTCGGAACTTATACGGCAAGAGGTAGAAAAAATTCTCAATGAAGTGGGCAAAGACAAATTGCGCATGCTCTTAATTCGCGACCGCGCCGAAGAGGTAACAGCCAGCATTTCCAATCTTGCAAAATCTGCGGTTATGGGAGGGTTTTTGGCCATTGTTGCCATTTTTGTATTTTTGCGCAATTTCAGAAGCACGGTCATTATTGGTTCGGCCATACCGATTTCTGCACTTTTTGTATTCCTCATGATGTATTTTGCCCGTCAATTTGGCGGTTCCACAATCACCCTGAATCTGGTTTCTATGATGGGCCTCATGATTGCCATCGGCATGCTGGTTGACCCTGCGGTTGTGGCCCTTGAAAATATTTTCCGAAAGCGATACGACGAAGGCATAGATGCCCGCACAGCGTCCCTTGAAGGCAGCCGTGAAATTGGCATGCCTGTATTGGCTGCCACATTAACCACCGTTTGTGTGTTTGTGCCCATCATCTTTGTCACCGATTCACAATCATCCATGTTCATGCGCGATTTTGCCATTACCGTGGTCATCTCTGTTGTGGCATCTTTTTTTGTCGCCCTCACATTGATTCCCCTGGCCACCTCCAGAGCTTTTAAAGACCGGGTTTCTCGGCTCGATCTGATTCTCAAAATAGGCATGGCAATCCTGGCTGTTGGCGGGCTTTATTATTTGTTGGCCGATACCGATTGGAGCAAAGTTGATTTTACCGGGCCTTTTGTGGCAATTTATGCTGTTGTCAAAAATAATCCGGCATTGCTGGTGCCCGTTGTGCTTTTGGGTCTTGTTTATTTTCGCTACAGAAAACTCGGTCTCAAAGGGCTTTATGCCAAAATGATCAGCTCCACCTTGCACTATCGCTGGACCACCATATCTGTTTCCTGTGTCTTGCTTTATATGGGCTTTTATATTTATGCCAAAGTGGAACAGCAACCCTATCGCTACCAGCCCAATCGCAGTGTGCGCATTTCTGTTGAAATGCCTCGAAGTTATGATGTCCATGAGGCGCGCAAGCTTTTTGAAATGGTTGAAAACCTGCTGATTCCCCAAAAGGACGAACTCGATATTGAGGCCATTAGCACCCGATACAGTTCCAACCGGGGCAATCGCCTCACCCTGTATCTGACTCCCCCGGAAGAAGCCAAACTCACCTCAGATGACGTGCAAAAAAAAGTTCTCGCCATGTTGCCCAAAGACATTCCCGGCGTGCAGTTTAAAACAGGTGGTGGTTGGGGCAGTTCTTCGATTGGGGTGGGCATTGAGATAAAGGGCCGAAATCCCCAGGTGTTGTCCATGATGGCCGAAGACATTCAAATGCGCATGCAGGGTATTCCGGGTGTGATGACGGTTGCATCCAGCCTGGAAACGGGCAATGAGGAAATTCGCGTGACCGTTAATCGGGAACGCGCCCAGCGTTATGGGCTGTCACCGCGAGAAGTGGCCACGACCATTGCATCGGCATTGGGCACGCGGGGGAGCAGCAAATTCAAAACGCCCAATGGCGAAATTGATATCACAGTTCAACTCAAAGAGGAAGACCGGGCCACGCTTGAACAGCTTAAAAACTCGGAATTTGAAAGTACGCGGGGGGGGATGGTCACCTTTGCAAGCCTGGCCGATTTTCAGCTTCACAAAGGTCGCAATACCATCCAGCGAGAAGATCGCATGTCCACCGTTACGGTTTTTGCAAACACCGAAAATGAAGCGCGTTTCCGCGTGGGCCAAATCATGCAAACCCGCATGGATGAAACCCCGCTTCCCAAAGGTTATACCTGGCAAATGGATCGCAGTTTCCGCTGGTTAAATGATCAGCAGAACGAGGATTATTTCACCATGTTATTCGCCGCCGTTTTGATTTATATCATCATGGCAGCCCTGTTTGAATCTTACATTCACCCCTTTACCATCATGTTTTGCATCGGATTTGCCTTCATCGGTGTGGCCCTGGGACTTTATCTAACAGGTGTTGCAATGGACAGCAATGCCAAATACGGCCTGCTCATCTTGTTTGGCACAGTGGTCAACAACGGCATTGTGCTGGTTGACCACATCAACCGATACCGCAAACAGGGTCTGTTCCGCCGAGATGCCATCATTCAGGGTGGCCAAGATCGACTCAGACCTATCTTGATGACCGCCACCACCACCGTTATTGGGCTTGCCCCCCTGGTTATCCCCATGCTCTATGGCAATGCCGAAGGTACAGCCCGCCGCTGGGGGCCCATTGGGGTGGTGGTTGTTTCCGGATTGACTGTATCAACGGTCTTAACATTAATTCTTCTGCCAACCGTTTATTCTCTCATGGACGACCTGTCTCGTTTTTCAAAACAAGTGGTCGCCAGTATGCGCGCTTCGTGAAAGATATTGCCATCGTTTTGCTCAGTGGTGGACTCGACAGTTGTGTCACCGCCGCCATTGCCGCCCAATCTTTTGATTTGGCTTTGTTGCATGCCACCTATGGCCAGCGCACCCAAAATCGCGAATTTCAGGCATTCTCAAATATTGCCGATTATTATGGCGTGCCGACAAACAAACGGCGCACCGTTACTCTGGACTATCTATCTGACTTGGGCGGATCGGCACTGACAGATGTTCGTATTCCAGTGCCCCATGCCGATCTTGAAAACAAACAAGTTCCTGTGACCTATGTGCCTTTTCGCAATGCACATTTGTTGTGTTTGGCCGTGTCCTGGGCCGAAATTCTCAAGGCCCGAGCTGTTTATATCGGGGTTGTGCAAGAAGACGGTTCGGGTTA
>CAXNEV010000314.1:0-5050 GCA_964200925.1 Candidatus Latescibacterota bacterium
GTAGTGCATTGGGGCTCCTTTGATAGATTTTGGCATTGACACCTTTTCTATCGGAAGGAGTCCCATTTTAGTTTAGCCTTTTCAACACCTTATGTTCTCCATTTTATCCTTTTTATGGTAATGGCCTTTGAACAGTGTCATTATTTCCGTTTCGCTTTTCAAAAAACTCGTATGCGATACCTGGAAATAGGTCACTCTTTCTTTAGCCCACCCGCCTATTCGTCTATTCGTCTATTCGCCTTTATTTAAAACCGCCATAATCACCACATCGACAAACTGGTCTTGAATCCACAGTGCATCGCGCAACACCCCTTCTTTTTCAAACCCGCATTTCTCCAAACAGCGAACCATGCGAATATTGTAGGCAAAAGGCGTGGAAACCACGCGGTGCATCATGAGTTCGCCAAAGGCATAATCGCGAATCAACCCAATCGTTTCAGCGCCATATCCGCGATTCCAATGATCTTTTTCGCCTATGGTGATGTGCAATTCACAACTGCGATGCAACCCATCGATATGGCGCAGCATGCCAATGCCAATGGGTTTTTGACATTCATTTTTCACGCCAAACACCATCGCCTGCGGGTGATCCAGATCAGCCTGTATCATTTCATGAAATTGGGCCTGTGTTAATGGATTGGGATCATCGGATGTCAACGCGATAATCTCAGGATCGTTATACCATGTCAATCCGACTGTCCAAAATGCATCCTCAAAAGGACACAGAACCACACGAGAAGACGACAAAACAATGCCGTTGACCATGTATTATCCTTCCCCTTCCCCATCGGCAGCGGCTTTCAACTGCGATAACACCCGTTGCGCTTCGGCATGGTTGGGGTCTTTTTCCAGCACGTATTCCAACTCTGTCATCCCGTCTTGTTCGGCGCCATTTTCAAGCAAAATAATCGCCAGATACGTGCGCGCATACAAATCGTTAGGAGACAAAGTCAGATAGTGCTTCAACACATCGGCTGCCAATTTTGCCTGGCCCAGTTGGGCATAAATCATGCCGATATTGTAAATCACATCGGGGCTTTGAGGCGAAACCTCCGCCGCCCGGTTCATGTTTTCCAGCGCGGCATCCAACTGCCCATTTTCCCACAATAACACACCCAAATTGCTATAGGCTTCGCCAAAATTGGCATCCAGTTCAATGGCCCGTTCAAATTCTGTGCGGCCCAATTTGTGATCACCCGCCATAAACAAACATCGCCCCAGATAATTGTGCAACCGCGACGACTGCGGATGGCTGGCCACCAGCTTTTTAAATATATCGGCTGCTTCTTTGGGCCGATTTTGTTCCAGCAAAACGGCCGAATAAATCAGCGCCGCTTCCAGATAATCTTCTTTGGCATCCATTGCCGTCCGATAACAGGCCAGGGATCTTTCAGCATCGCCTTGTGCGCGAAATCCGTCACCTTCTTCCAGATGGGCAATGGCTTCGCGTTCGCGTTTTTCGGCTTCAGAAAAATTTCGATCTTCACAGTGCACAAACACATCGTGTGCACACACCACGCGCCGTCCCATTTGCCGACACCGCCGCGCCAGATCATCGAGAAAAGCACCCGTTAAAAAGCCGCCATCAAACCCGCCAAAAGCCTGCAACACATCGCGGCGAATCACAACACAGGCATCATGAACAGACACAACATCGCCATATTTTCCTTGCTCGTTTTGATAGATGCGTTTGGCAAATTGCTGCAATTCGCGCTTGTTGCTCTGGTATTTGGCCTTTGTTGCCTGTCCACCTTCTGAAACGGGCAACCGGGGCACCACCATGGCCATGTGTTCATCGGCCTCAAAATGGGATAATACATGCGCCAACCAATCTGGCGTGGTGATCACATCGGATCGCACAAGCACCACATAGGAATTTTTCATATCTCCTAACTTCTGGTTCAAAGCCCCGGCCCAGCCCTGTTCCCTTGTCACCACACAACCTGCCCTACTTGTAAATCTGGAAATGGATTCGGGCACAGCCATCGTTTGTTCGGCCAGCACAAAAACATCAACAGGCAACATCTGGGTGTCTTGCTGTTTTGGGCGCAACCGGCGCACCGGATTTTTTTGCACCTCACACAAACGGACCATCACCTGTTTGGCCACCTGGCCCCATGTCAAATTTTGACGAATGAACAGGCTACCCTTTTGGCCTTTTGCGCGTCCCTTTTCAGGATCAGACAGAACGACCTTCATCTGAGCCGCCAGTTCATGAACATTGGGTTCAAGCACCCATGCCGGATGAACCGTTTCCATTTCAAAAGCGATTTCTTTGCGTGTTGCCGACACAAACTAGGCATTGTCATCCGAGCAAAAATCGTCGCATGCCCCGCCCTTGGTCACAATCACCGGCAACCCACATGCCATGGCCTCGGCCACCGTCAAACCAAACCCTTCGCCGCGATAGGGGTGCACCAGACAGTCGCACGTTCTGTACAACCCGGCCATCTCTTCATCGGCCATGTCATGGCTTAAATGCACAATTTCAGGGGCCTCGGGATCGGCCTGAATTTTTGCGATCACCTCCGCCACATTTTGCCCTTTGTAAAACGACGCATCACCCATGGTTTTTATCACCAGACACACATCATCTTGCCGGGTAAATGTTTTGCAATAAACCTGTAACAACACATCAATGCCCTTGCGGTAAATCGCCCCGCCCACAAATAAAAATTTAAATGTCTTGGGCGTGTTTATCACCAGCCCTTTGGCATCGGGCCTGAACACGTCGGTGCGCACCCCATTGGGAATCACCTGCACCCGGTTGGCATCTATGCCGCTATCGACATAACACTGTTTGGCATAGGTGCTGGGCACCCACAATTCATCCACCTGATCCTGAATGGGTTGCACCCAGGCTTTGGGGATATGCCCAAATTCCCAGGGCTGAATCATAATCCAGTGCCCTTCTATCGGAGGTGTAAACTTGGGGGGCCATTGATGGCGCACATGAAATTGCGCTGGGCCACTCAAAGAGGCATTTAACCGTTGAGCAATTGGGTTAAACCGTTTGGGATCCAATTCTGGCCCAAACGTTGCCTGTTCATATGGAATCAAACACAATTCGCAGCCGGCCTTGATCAGTTCAGACGTGAGTGCCATATTGATCAGCGACAAACTGTGATAGACAAACTGCGTGCCTTCCCACACGCCGCGCAAATCTGCACCTGTTTTTTGATGCCCCGCAACATCGCCCATCAAACTTTCTCCAGAGGTGACATGCCCTTGATTGTGCATGCGGGGCACAAACTTGCCCTGTTTGTCAAATCGCCCGTTCCACCGCGTGACAAACCGCTCAAGATTGGGCCGCACGTGATTAAACCGGCCTTCTGAAGTGCCTTCGTAATGATCCAGTACGGCCTTTGCACAATACCGCACCCGATAACCTAAATCGCGCACCTTCAAACACAAATCGACATCTTCCACACCATTGACATAACCCGTGTCAAACCCACCCAACTGCTCAAACAAATTTTTGCGAATCAACAAACACGCCCCCGTCACCATATCCAGATCGCGCGAAGACATAACCTCTGGGGCATTTGCCTGGGCATGGCGATACACATGATCGGGCATGCCGTTGATCAATGCCAGCCCTGCATGCTGAATGCGGCCCGTATCGGGATACAACAGCCGCGCCCCCACAATGCCAATGTGATCATCCCCATCCATTTCGGCCACCATTGCATCCAACCAGCCTTCGTGGGGTAGGGTATCATTGTTCAAAAACAGCAACCATTCACCCCGCGCCAATTGCGCTCCGGCATTGTTGCCTCTGGCAAACCCGATATTCTCTTTGTTGCGCAAAATGCGATACCCCGACAGCGTGGCGGCCCGATTGAGCAAATCGCCGGTTTCATCCGTTGATCCATTGTCAACCAGCACCACTTCAAATGATGTTTCCCCCCGCGTGATTTCCAACCCTTTCAAACACGCTTCGGTATAGGCCGCTTTGTTGAACAACGGCATCACAATGCTCACACGCGGTGCCACATCAAATTCATCCACAACTTCGCGTTTGTAACACACCGCCACATACATATCATCCTCATCGGTCACCCGCCCGGAAATGGCACACTGCCCCGGCAATTCCACCTGAGGCGACCACGGGGTTTGCCCCAGCAGTATCACATCGCCGAACACTTCCGACAAACGGGCCTCAAAAACATCGCGTGTCATTTCACACAAATGATGTGGGTTCTGCCATTTCTCAGCCACCTTTTTATTGGGTGTGGATATCAATGCCACACCGCCCGGTTTTAACGCGCGAAACAACCGATCCAGATAAGCTGCAATATCATTTGAAGACAAATGTTCAATCACTTCAAACGATGTCACCAGATCATACGCATGTTCACGCGGCGAAAACGTGCGCAAATCGGCGACCTGATACGCAATTTTATCATCGCCATACGTCCGTTTGGCAAATGTTATGGATAGGTCATCCACATCCACCGCATCCACATGTTGGGCAACCTGGGCAAGGCGTTTGGCCCCGTATCCGGTGCCACACCCGGCATCGAGCACAAAAGCCCCTGTGGCAAACCGTTCGGCCAGCAAATAGCGCTTCAGGTGCGGAATATAAAGGGAATAATCGGTGAGGCCGGGCACCACGCGTTCGCCCGTTTTTTCAAGCCCCAAATCTCCAAGCGCGCCAAATCTGGCAGTCACAAAATCGCCGTCGCGATACTGCGAATCCGTCAGTTTTTTGCCCAAAGCCTGTCCGATGGCCTGCCCGATGCGCTGGTGAACGGATGGGTTTAACCCCTGCAAAAACGGCGGAAAAATGGCCATGGGGTTTTGTTTGGCCCCAACAATGCGAATGCCCGGTAACACCATTTGTTGTTCGCCATTTTTGAGCGCCACAGTCACCGTATAATCGGCCTGATCCATCGGCAAATGCTCAAAACTCACCAGCCCGATTTGCCAGTTGCCCTGCAAAAAGGCCAACACATCTTCGGCCCTATAAGGCGACAGATCGGAAAGATCTGTTGTGAATTGCCCCAAAAATCGATCCATCGGCAATTGGCGATTCTGCCCGAACACC
>CAXNEV010000315.1:0-5048 GCA_964200925.1 Candidatus Latescibacterota bacterium
TTGCCCGGGCGGGGTATTCAGATGTTGCTCTTTTTGCCAATCAGGTGGGAGATGCCAGAGTGATCCCGGTGCGGGCAGACAGTTCCAAGTCTGAAATCGCTGCGGTTAAAGATGCGGCGGCAAATGCCGGGGTTGTCCCGTCGATGTTGCTGGGACGGGCGTTTTTGGATAAGGGATTGGATGGGGCAGCAGACGACTATAAAAAATTGCTCGACAATGCTGCAGAACTGGGAGTCAAATGGATTCTGGAATTGGGCACGAGCAAAGAAGAATTTTATGCCATTTATCCGGGTGTGATGCAAAAGGCGGCTGCTCATGCACAAAAAATTGGTGTGGGCATTTCGTTAAAACCACACGGTGGGATCAGTTTAACGGCGCGAGAATTGATCGATCTGGTGGGCAAGGTCGATCATCCGTCGTTTTCGGTGAGTTATGATCCGGGCAATATTATTTATTATACCAAAGGGGATGTTCGACCCGAGTCAGAAGTGGCCGAGATTGCGCCGTATTCTTCCACAGCGATCATTAAAGACTGTGTGTTGCGCGAGGATGGCAAACCCGATGTGAATGTGACGGCGGGAGATGGTCTGGTTGATTTTTACACGGTGTTATCGGGTTTGGTGGGTGGCGGATTTAACGGGCCGTTGTATGTGGAATGTGTGGGTTCCAGCACGCCACATGGGGTAGATCGCGATCTGGCATTTACGCTGGGATATGTTAAGGGGATTTTGGCGGCGCTGTAAAGAGAAAAGAGAGAAGATAAAAGAGATTTTTATGAGTGATCTTCTCCCTTCTTTCCCCTTGTATTACCCGCTTTTGAACCATTCAAAAAGATTGAAGGGGCAGACCATTCATTTGGCTGTCCCTTTTTTTATTCTGGAAACAAATCGTCAACGGGCATGATCCAACCGGGCAGAGCGGGTTCGGCTTCGGCCCAATCTCCTTCGTTATATACGGTTGGACGGGTGGGATGGTTGGCGCGATAGACACGAACAACGCGTTCTTCAAGAACATCGACATCCCAAACGACGAGGGTACCAGCGGCGAAATAGGCGGCGCGTTTTTGTGCCATTTTTCGTTCGGCAGCAGGGCCGTAATCGCCTTCACTGCGCACTTCAACGGCGAAGATGGGTGCGCCTTCGAGGAATTTGCCACCGTTGAGTTCGCCCATAAAATAAGCGGCATCGGGGCTGAAGGATCGCAGATTGGGCAGGTTGACGACAAAGCCCGCATTGTCGGGGAATGCATAACCCTTGCCGGTTTGTTTGGCATAGGTTCTCAAACTCACAAATATTTCGCCACCCGTAAAACTTGGCATTCCCCCGGTGGGTTCCATGACAATTATTGTGCCGTTGATGATTTCGGCTTTGCCATTTTCGGGACCGCGGTATAATGCGTCAATGAGTGTGTGGGTTTTTGTATCCATTGTCTGCCTCCTTTTTGAAAAAGATAGTCAGACATTTCAAAACGTGCAAGGTGTGAGTTCTAAAAGAACATCACGGGCAATATTGCATGGCACCACAGGGAAACACCCCAACGCGGGTTTGATCGCCGTGAATTTTTTTGAGTTCGGAAAGGGTTTCTTCCCAGGTTTTGCAGTGGGTTACACCTGATCCATGTTTGGCCAGCACGTCCCATTTGTTCACACCGGGCGAAAACATGATGGTGCGCCAGTGTCCGGGGGCAGACGGTTTTCCAGATGACAGAGAACCAAGCGGACCAAACACCGAGTGCCAGCCCAATCCTTCTGGAGAGGCAGAGATGATGACCACAGTGGCATTGTCTTTGATTTTTTTGCGGTGATTGCCTGAATTGACAGGCACCATGGCCATTCCGGCCTGCATAAATTCGGAATCTTTTGGAAAGGCGTTAAAAATGGCCACGTCCAGATTGTCGGGAAATGGCGAGGCATAGAGGTCTTTGCCGCGTTCAACACCTTCCCAATAGGCTTTCACGGGATCGCCTGTGACCAGACTGGTGATGTCGAGATCGGGATTGAGCAGGGGATTGACGAGAAAATTCAAACCAGCCATGCGCCCGACTTCGTCGAGGTGTTCGCGAAAACCATCATGAATATATCGGTGGTTGGCCGTAATGGTGACATGGCCGGCCACACCGGGCAAAACGAGTTTGCTTCCACCGCCAAAAAAACCGCCGCGCGGCGTGATCATTCCCAGGGCAATGCGCACGTCACACGACATAAAATCGCGGTTGATGTAAATGGGAATGCCCCGGCTGGAGTGGCCCAGAAAATCGAGTGTGCCATAAGCGTCGTGGTTGGTGACATAATACCGATCGACAATTTTCTGGCTGACTTTTTTGATAAAATCCTCGCGCACCATGGGGCGGTGAGCGGCAACGGCTGCGATGATGCGCACCTGATTTTCGCCAATGCCCGCGGCTTCCAATTCTTCAAGGATATAAGGCAACAGGCGACTGGCCGGGGTGGGGCGCGACAGGTCGTCGATGATGATGGCCGCAGAGCGTTTGCCTTTGGCCAGTTCGCTCAACCGGGGGCTGCCAATGGTGTTGGCAAATGCCTTGCGAATGCCCGCATCGCCAATGTCCGGGCCGCCTTTCATGTTGGAGACCTGAACATCCCATAAATCGGGAAAGGTCAGGTCAAGAACACTTTGGTCATAATAGGCACGCCAGGGTATGGAGACGGTTTTCATGTATTTCTCCTTGGAACAAATTAATCGTTGATTGATGTTGGTGTGGTTTGTTTTTTACCAGTTGGTGAACGATCCGTCTGCCCGGTGCAGGCGCGGGCCGTGTTGCCATTTGAACGGATATTTTGCACATGCTTCTTCGTTGAATTCGATGCCCAACCCCGGTCTGATGGGCGCGAGAATATGGCCGGCTTCATAGGGCAATTGCACGGGAAAAATGTCTTCCAAAACAGACCGACCAAGGAGGCCGCCTTCTTGCACGGCAAAGTTGTCTGTGGCAATGTCGAGGTGTACACATGCGGCGGCAGATATGGGCCCCAGTGGATTGTGCGGCACGATTTTGATATAGTGGGTTTCGCACCAGTTGGCCACTTTGCGGCCTTCTGTTAATCCGCCCACAATGCATAAATCAATGCGGGCATAATCGGCGAGTTCTTCTTCGATGAGCTGGCGAAATTCCCATTTGGTGGCATAGTGTTCACCCACGGCCAATGGGCAGGACACATGGTTGCGCACCTGGCGATAGGTTTGTGGGTTTTCACAGCGCAAGGGGTCTTCGATGAAGAAGGGGTCGTATTGTTCGAGTTTGCGGCCCAGGCGAATCGTGTCGGGTGGATCGAGTCGGGTGTGAACGTCGATACAGATTTCAATTTCGGGGCCAACGGCTTTGCGCACAGCGGCAAAATGGGCAACCGAGTCGCGCACGGCAACCGAGGGTTCGAGTTCACCGTTGCGGTCCATGACGCTTAAACGCAAATATTTCCAACCTTCAGCGACGCGTTCTGTTGCCCGTTGTGCCGTTTCTTCGGGGTTTTTGCCGCCAATGCCCGTGTAACAAACCACTTTGTCGCGCAGTTTGCCGCCCAACAGCATATATACGGGCTGATTGAGGGCTTTGCCTTTGATATCCCACAGGGCAATATCGATGGCACTCTGGGCGGCCATGTTGATGCGCCCACCGGGAAAAAAATCGCCGCGAAAGAGCACCTGCCAGAGTTTTTCAATGTTGAGCGGATCCTGTCCAATAAGGTCGGATGCCATGTGTTGAATGGCCCCAATGCCGGCCTGTTCTTTCCATGTGATGCCAAATTCACCCACGCCGTAGATGCCTTCGTCGGTTTCCACTTTGACAAAGAGATAGTTGCGCGATCCATAAAAAACGGGAAAAGTTTTGACGGCTGTGATTTTCATGAGTGCGATCCTTTTAAAGTTCCAAATCGGAAATGTAATCGGCAATCTTTTTTGGCTGGCCGTCTAATGTGGTTTCCATTGCGGCAATGACCATGGCAAAAGATTGGATGTTTTTTTCAATGCGTGTTTGTGACGGGGGGCCGCCGTCGAGCCAGGTGAGAAATTCGTCAAAGAGGTGGTCGTGGCCTTCCCATTTGATTTCGGGGGCTTCGTAATGTTCGGGTTCATGGCCTGCCCGATGAATGGTCAACGTGTGGCCTTCGGCAATTTCAACGGTGCCCTGTTCAAATTCAGCGCGGTAATATTCGCGGTGCCAGCAGTTGGTGATGCCGGCGGCTGAACTGTTGCCTTCATAAAAGGTGTGGGTGCCGTTGTTCATGGACATAAGATACATGCCACTGGAATGGTGTTTGAAACTCGACCATTCGGGATTCCAGCCAAAACCCATTAAGGTGTCACAATCGCCACCGGATAAAAAACGCAGCATATCGAAGTGGTGAACCGAGCCTTCAAAGAGCAGGCCAAATTCCATGTCGTGGCGCCATGTTTTGCCCCACGAGCCGTATTTGCGATAATCACATGCGTAGCGGCCTAAGATGTGTTGCAATCGACCCAGGCGACCTTCGTCGCGAATGCGCACCACTTCCTGTTTGTTTCGCGCATAACGATAGTTTTGAATGATGCCGCAGGGCAGCCCTGTTTTTTTTGCGGTGCGCACCATGTTTTTGGCCGCTTCCAATGTGCCTGCGATGGGTTTTTCACAAATGACGGGCATGCCGGCTTCCAGCGCGGCAATAACGGCAGGAGCGTGAAATGGGGGCGGGGTACACACGCCAACAAAATCTGCTTTGATCGAGGCAATGGCATCGTTGTAATTGGAAAAGAGCTGGTTTTTGGACAAGCCAAGATTTTTGCCCTGATTTTCGAGCACTTCGGGAACCACATCCACCAGGCCGATGATTTTTATGCGGTCGCTGAAAGTTTCGGTGAGCCGCTTGATCCAGCCGCCAGCCATTCCGGCACCGCCGATCATCAAACAGGTTTTGAGGGCCATAGGTTTCTCCAAGAGAGAAAAAGAAAGATGCACGAACCATTCTGAAAAACGATAAGCGGTGTATCGACGTGACATGATACACCGCTTTTTGGGTGATTTCCAGAAAAATGATGAGGGCTGAGATTCTATTT
>CAXNEV010000316.1:0-4988 GCA_964200925.1 Candidatus Latescibacterota bacterium
GTGCGCCCTGTGGTTGACAGTGTGCGGGTTTCTCCTGCCGTGCTTCAAACAGGCAGCCTTGCAACAGTGGTTGTGGCATTTAGCGACGAACCGGCAGGCATGGACAATCGCATTTCCCCCAAAGTCAACCTGCAACTGGCCAGTGGCGATGTGATTGTTATTCAACAGGTCAGCTACAGCGGCAACCTCTGGATTGGAGAAGCCAATATTGATATCCCCACACCAGGGGGAACGGTTATTGTTACCATTAAAGGGGCCAAAGACCTGAAAAACAACGAAATGCTGCCCCACCAAGATGTTAAACCAGCCCGCATTTTACCCGGCAGTGGGGGTGTGGTTGAAAGTGGCGATGGTTTTGTTCAACTCACAATCCCCCCACGTGCTTTGCCCACAAACTTAACCGCCCAACCCGATGTGGCCATTGTCACACAAGCCATTCAAACAGCCCCTTCAGGTGCAACGCCCTTAAGCAAGGCCTATAACATCCTTGCCACACCAGCCTTTGCGCTTCGCGATCCTGCCACATTGTTATTCCGGCTGACTTCCGGAACAAACACCACCCAGTTGGCCATTTATCAGTTGTCAGGCAGCAATTGGACGCGCCTGGGGGGCACCATTGAAAACAGCGAAATCCGCGTGCCCATTGATCAATTTGGCACGTTTGCCCTCTTTCAGGAAAGTGCACAACCAACAGGCACAGTTGCCATCACCAACATCGACTTCAGCAATCGCGCTTTTTCACCTACTACAGGAGCAACCAACAGCCCGTTGTTAAACACCACTGATATTGCCTTTGAACTGAGCGCTCCCGCCAGCATTCGCGTTGAAATTTTCAGTCGGTCGGGCCGTTTGCAGCGCATTCTGGAACCAGGCCGCAGCCTCGGCCCTGGCCATCATGTCATCACCTGGGATGGGCGAGATCACAACAGCACCATCGTCAAAAGCGGTCTTTACATTGTGGTCATTCATGCCGATGATCAAAAAGCTCAAAAGACCCTTGCCGTTGTGAATAATTAACAACATGCGGAACTGGAACGATTTTCCGCGCGATTCCGTTTCGCAACGCATCCTGAAAAATCACCGATCTTAACAGGCTATTTCATCAGGTGCATCCACAAAGGATATTCGCGGAAAATCAGCCCTCCCGGCGCTTGAGGGAACGACTTTTTGCCAACAACACCATAAATGGTGTCTCTACAATTGATTCATGGATTAGTAAGCCGATCTGTAGGGGTGTCATTTATGACACCCTTGTCGCCGAAGGCAAATAAAAAATTAAATTTGTCATTTAATCGAACGTCATTGACTCACAATCTAAACGCTTTTCAGGCAGCCCATCATGAGATATTTCCTGACCCTTTTAGCCCTGTTTATCTTCGCACAAACAGCCCAAGCACAAATTCAATTTGCCGATGTCACCCAATCGGCTCGCGTGTCAAATACTGTTGGCAACCAAGCCCGTCTGGGCACACACGCCGCCTGGGCCGATTACGATGCCGATGGTGATTTGGATCTTTATGTGACCAACTGGGGCAGTTCCGTTAGCCAATCCCTCAATCGCCTCTATCAAAATCAGGGAGATGGCACCTTTATCGATGTGGCCGGCGGGGCGAGGGTGACCGATGGGTTCCGAAACAGTGTGGATGCCAACTGGGTCGATTTTGATAATGACGGAGATCTCGACCTGTATGTCACCGAATTTTATGAACAGGATCAACTGTATCAGAATAATGGCAATGGCACTTTTTCCAATATAACGGCCAGCGCCGGAGTCAATGTGATTTCCCAAGGAGATGAAACCGCCGCAGCCTGGGGCGATTACAACAAAGACGGATATATCGATCTGTATATTTGCAAAAATCGATTCCAAAATTCCCTTTGTCACAACAATGGCGATGGCACTTTTTCAGAAGTAGGAACCACCGCACGAGTCGATGATATTCGCGATTCACAAGATGCCGTTTGGGCAGATTACGACAAAGACGGCGATCTGGATCTTTATGTGGTTAACCGCGAACAAAACAATGCCTTGTATAAAAACGATGGCAGGGGCTTTTTTACTGAAGTTGCCTGTGCATTAACCCTCGACAATACCGATGTGGGCAAAAGTGCGACCTGGATCGACTATGACAACGACAATGATCTGGATCTTTACCTGGCCAATGTCGGGGGCAATGCCCTTTACAAAAACAATGGCAATGACCAGTTTGTCAACATCGCCACGGGTGATTTAAAAGCCACGTCTGGCACTTGGATCACCTGGGTGGGGGTTTGGGCCGATTTTGACCGCGACGGTGACCCCGACCTTTTTGTCGCCAATGGCTCCGAATCCAAATCGGGCCAGGTCAGTCCTTTATTGCGCAATGATGGATCGGATACGTTTACAAACATTACCGGCAATTCGGGATTGAGCACAACACCCGGCAGCGCCATTCATGCAGCGGCCGCCGATTATGACAACGATGGCGATCTCGACCTGTATGTGGTCAACAGCCGATTGCCCTCTTTTGATCCCAGCCAACTTTACCGAAATGACACCAAACCATAGAGGAAACGCGGATTTTGTATTTCGTATCCCCTTTAAATTTTCGCCTGGATTGTACCCATGATGGTTTTAATACGCTTTTCCAAAATCGCCGTGCTGGTTTTGTGTTGTTTTTTCAGCACCGCCCTGGCCGATGATCGCCCACCATCTGTCACTTCTGCCCGCACTATTGCACTTGGTGGCAGCATCACCGCATTGGGCGATGATGCCACCACATCGTTTTGGAATCCTTCGGGTGTGCCACTGCTTCAGCGCACCGAGCTGGCTTTTTCGTATGCCAACCGCTATGGCCTGGGTATTCAGTCCAACTATGGCAGTTTTATCTATCCCCTGTTTGAACGCCACGCCATCGGCATCGATTTCTTGCGTGAAAGTTTTGGCGATGGAGAATTGCAAGATGCGTTTCAAATTTTGAACACCACCTATGGTGTGCGAATCCTGCAATCCCTGTCATTGGGCATCAGCAGCAAATGGGTTTCCCAGAGCATCGATCTGGATGGAATTAGCCTGCGCAGTGCCAGTGGTTTGGGTTTTGATGCGGGCCTGTTGTTTACCCCCAAAATGAAACCTTTCGACAAATTGCGTTTGGGCCTCACACTCAAAGATATTTCCGGCACCAGTGTGCGCGACAACAATACCCAGGCTCAGGAAGAAATTTACAAACAGAGCCTGCGTTTTGGTTTGGCCTATCGTCTTACCAATGACCTGCTTGTTACCTCCGATGTCGATGATCGACTCTCAGTGGGTGCCGAATACCAGCTTGCTTCGGTATTGGCGCTGCGCGGAGGAATCAACCACGACTATTCAGCTCCTGATGGGGCCAATAAAACCCTGTCTTTTGGACTCGGTTTTGGTCTGAAATGGAAAAATTTCAAACTCGATTATGCTTTTGAACACCATCCGGTATTGCCACCCACCCACCATCTTTCTTTTGCAATGGCCTACAACCCGTCTCTGGTTTCTATTAAAGATGCCTTAGTACAACCCTCTCCCATTTTCAAATCGCTTTATAAAACCTACGAAGCCAGCGATTTTGTCGATGTGGTGCTCAAAAACAGTTCTCAAGATCCCCTGCCCGTCACCGTAAGCATCGACATTCCCACACTCACCCAAACACCGCATGAAGCAACGGTTACCCTTCCCCCCAACAGCACGCAGCGTTATGGGTTTAAACTCACCTTTCCACAAGACCTGTTATACACCCAGTCATCCAAATACGACAATCTGGTACAACCCACCGTCAAAGTGACTTATACCCAGGGTCGCAGCAGCAAATCATCCACCCGGCGCCTCAACAGCGTTTATGTGCTGGGCAAAGGCAAACTCAGTTGGAACAATTCCAAACGCATTGCCGCATTTGTGACCCCACAAAGCCAAACTGTTGAACATTTTGCCCGGGGCACATTTGCCCAATACACCGATGTGATCCATCAGAAATTTCCCAAAAACAACATCGGCAAAGCCGCTCTCATTTTTGATGCCCTCAGTGTTTATGGCTTGCGTTACCAGCAAGATCAAACCACACCCTATCTGTCGATTTTTGAAGACGATTCCGTATTCGACACTGTTCAATATCCCTATGAATTTTTGCAATCCAAAATTGGCGATTGCGACGATTGTGCGGTCATTTATTGTTCCATGTTAGAAAATCTCAACATTCCCACAGCCGCGCTTGATGTCAACGATCCCGAATTTGGGCACATCTACATGATGTTCGACAGCGGTATTCCCGTTGATGCTGCGGGTGATTTTTTCACCAGTGAAAAAGAATATGTCGTTTGGGACGGGCGTTTGTGGATTCCGGTTGAAACCACGCTGTTTGGTCAATCTTTTTCCGATGCCTGGCGCAATGGGACCAAAGAATATTACCTGCGCAAAGAACGCGGGTTTATCAACGAACTGCTCATTTCCGAAGCCCAGCAGACCTTTCCACCAGGGGTGGTACCCGATGCCGATATTGTTTTGCCGTCCCAAGCTCAAATCAATGAAATTTTCCAGCGCGATCTGGCCTTTTTTGACAACCGTCTCGATCAAATTGCGCTGGGTTCTGGTGTCACCCTCGACAGTGCCGAAGGCCTTTATGATGCCGGAGCTGCTTATTTGCGCCTCAATCAACTCGACCGCGCCCTCGATATGTTTGACCGAACCATTCAGGCCGACCCCACCATGGCCGATGCGTACAATGCCAAAGGTGTTGTGCTGACCAAACAACGCAAATATCCCGAAGCGCTCGAATTGTTTAACAAAGCCCTTGAAATTAATGCCAACGACGCGGGATATCGCATCAACATTGCGATGGCCTATCACCTGCAAGGCCGCAAAGACGATGCGCAACGCCTGTACAAAGAAGCCGTGTCCATCAACCGCGAATTTGCCGGTGTGCTCGATTTTCTCGGTCGCGCCTCCGATGCCGTTCGCGCAGCTGCCCCGGCTGTAGATCCCA
>CAXNEV010000317.1:0-4987 GCA_964200925.1 Candidatus Latescibacterota bacterium
GTCCACAGTTCGTTGATGTGGACCAGCGCAATTTTGTGTTTGAGCAAGTCAAAATTCTTTTTGATAGATCCGTTTTCCACGTCGCCTTTGTTGGAGTTCCAGCACACATAGGCATTGGGGTGGTTGGCGTGATCCATGATGGTGCGCATATAGGATGGGTTGGATGTTTCTCGCCCGTGAACTTCCACGCGAATTTGCACACCCAGATCGGCTGTGGCTGCGGCGCATTGTCCAACGGCTTTGCCAATTTGTTCAAGTGTTTTTTCAACGGGTATGCCTTTATCCACCTGCAATCCGTTGGGGCGTACTTTCACGCCTTTGCAGCCCAAATCGGCGGCGAGTTTGGCATATTCAATGGTGCCTTTGATGTTTTTTTGTAAGGCTTCTGGTTCGGTAGCGTGATATTCAAACGCCGAACCCAATCCGGCAATCTCAACGCCAGCATCTTCAAATTGTTTGCGCACATCTTTGCGCTGTTGTGGAGAAAGATCCGATTCCACACCATGTGCGTGGGTGGTGCGCAGTTCAACACCCTGATAACCGAGACGGGAACAAATATCGACAATGGTTGGCACATCCCAGTCTTTGGCGATCTGATAAGTTACGATTCCAAGTTTCATGCCAGGCTCCTGTTGGACGATGGTTAAAAGCGCGTTTGCACGTTTACGCGTTAACACGTTTGAACGTTCTAACGTGTTTTCATGTCTATCGGTACTCTTTGGTCCAAGAAGATAGGCGATGCAAGATGAATGTCAATGATTTCTGAGAAAGGGACGGTTGTGAAAAAAGAAGGGGTTTTAGAATTGGTGCCTGGATATGGCATTCGACTGGCAAAATTTGAAGATATGGATGAGGTTTGCGACATTGCCAAACGCGCGTGGAAACGCATTCACGACAGTTTTCGAGCCATTATGGGCAGCGACATGCACAGCGTTGTGTGTGCCAATTGGGAAGAGGACAAAGCCATGCAGGTGCGGTTGCATTTTGAGCGGTCACCTGCGTGGGTTTATGTGGTGGTTGATGAAGCGGATGTGACGGTGGGGTTTGTGACGTTTCGTGTGGATGAAAAAAAATCGCTGGGTACGATTGGGAATAATGCGATGGACGTGACTTGTCAGGGGCGCGGTGTGGGATCGGCCATGCACAAATTTGTGCTGGATCTGTTTCGCCAGCAGGGATTGCGCTTTGCTTCGGTTTTAACCGGGCTGGATGAAGGCCATGCCCCTGCCCGGCGCGCATACGAAAAAGCCGGTTTTAATATTCGGCGTGAAGATGTGACGTATTATATGACACTGTGAAGGCAGAATCCAGAGTCCTGTATTCCGGTATAGTCGTGTTGGGGGTTATACCGCTTCGGCATAGGGCACGAGTTTGCGGCCACGCGTGGGGTGGCGCAATTTGCGCAGGGCTTTTTCTTTGATTTGACGCACACGTTCTCGGGTAAGGTTGAATTTTCGCGCAATGGCTTCAAGCGTCCATTCCTGGCTGTCGAGGCCAAAATAGAGCCGAATGATTTCTTCTTCTCGGTCATCGAGGGTGTCGAGCATTTCGCGAATGTCTTCTTTGAGGGCATTGAGCAGCATTTCTTCATCTGGTGAGGCCTGGTTTTTGTCGGCCATGACATCGAGAAGCGATGTGTGTTCATCGTGCAGGGGGGTATCGAGAGAAAAAATGATGGGGCTGGTGGACAGTGTGTCGATGACCTGTTCTTCTGTGATGTCAAAGGCCTGGGCAATTTCGGCTTCTGTAGGCGTGAGCCCTTCATTTCGGCGACAATCGGATATATAATGGGTGATGCGCCGAATGAGTTCGAGGCGGTTAACGGGCAAACGAACGAGGCGACCGTGTTCGGCCAATGTTTGCAAAATGGCCTGGCGAATCCACCAGACGGCGTAAGAAATAAATTTAAACCCCCGTGTTTCATCAAAACGCTCGGTTGCTGTGATGAGGCCCAGATTGCCAGCGCTGATCAAATCGGATAGGGGCACCCCGCGGTTTTTGTATTTGAGGGCAACTGTGACCACAAACCGCAAATTGGCTTCAACAAGTTTGTCGCGAGCAGATAAATCGCCCTGTTTCATGCGCGTGGCCAGCGCGATTTCTTCAGCGGAAGAAATCGGATGAGAGGCCGCCAGATCTCTTAAATAGTAGTCGAGTGCATTGCCATTGGGTTCATAGGTTTCTTCGCGCTCATTTATCATGGTGTTGCTCCTTGTTTTGCGGGTTGCGTTTGCCTCCCGATAATAATTCCTAAGATACCCAATCTTTGTTTCTGAGATATTAAGCGCAAGTGAATATTGTGTTACAATTTGGAGGCATGGTATGCAAAACCGTGAAATCGTTGAATGTGTTCGATTGGGGCATGCGGTCTATCACATTGTGATGGCCGGCACCATGGATGGCGAAAATACCCGAAGCCCGGTTGGATACCAGGTATATGACCAGGCATTTGAACCCAATGTGTCAGTTAAAATGGAAAATGTGGGTAGCCATTCGGTGGTAAATCCGTGGATCATAGCCAATGGCAAAAACTGGCGCACCGTGTCATCGATTGTTCAACATGTGGTGGCACAGGATATGACCGATGCCGAAAAGGCGCTGGCGCTGTGGCATTTTCAAAAGGGGTTGCGGTTTCATGCATCGCCCTATGATCGCGACAATGGCAATGTGGTGAAGATGTTGAATGTCTATGGTTATACGCTGTGTGGCGACGATTCGTATGCCCTGGCCGATTTGTGGCGCGAAGCGGGACTGCGCGTGCGGGCCGGACGACCCATTGGGCATTCGACCACCGAAGTGTTTTACGACGGGATGTGGCATTTGCTCGATGGTGATGAGCATGTGATTTGTTTGATGCGCGACAATGAAACCATTGCCGGTGAAGAAGAAATTGTGCGCGATCACGATTTGATGAAACGCACGCATGTTTATGGAATTTTGAAAACAGATGATCGCCAAACCGATGAGTTTTCGGCGGCTCTGTTTCCGTATGACGGCCAGCGGGAAGAAAAAAAAGGCGTGTATCCTTCCCACCGCATGGACCTGGTGCTGCGTCCGGGGGAGTCAATAGAATGGCGCTGGGATGGCAAGGGCAAGTTTCACGGGCGGGAAAATATGGGGTCGTGGCGCAATGCATGGACGCGCATTTGCAACGGGTTGCTCGTTTATGAACCCGACGTGTCATCGAATAAGTGGCGGTTTGGGTGTGTGGCAACAAACCATGTGGTAGATGGGGATGTTTTGTGTGCAGCAGAGGGTGGTGGAACTGCAACTTTTGAGGTCAAAAGCCCGTATGTGATTGTGGGGGGGCGCATCAAGGGCACATTTTTGCGACAGGCGTTTTCTGATCGCGTGGCGCTGTTTGTGTCTTTTGATCGGGAAAAATGGGTTGAAGTGTGGACGATGGGAGAATTGGGCGAAGGGACAACGGAGGTTTATCTGGATCGCTTGTTTCCTCCTGAAGGAGAAACGCGGTATGGGTATTTTGTGCGGGTGGATTTTGCCGGGCATGGGGTGAATCGGTTGGTGATGGAAAGCGATTTGCAAATGGCCCCATTGTCATTGCCGGGGGTGCGCTTGGGCAGTAATGAGATGGTATATGTGGATGACTCGGATGATCGGGAGGTAAAAATTGCGCACCATTGGCGCGAACGGTCTGATCATGGGGTGCCACCGGCACCGGAACGACCGATATTTCCAGAAGATGGATCGTTTGTGGAAGGAACAAAATTTGTTTTTGAATGGGCCGATGTGGATTGTGACGAGGAGATTGTCGATTATCATTTTCAACTGAGTGCCCATGCCGACATGTGTTATCCGTTGTCTCCCAATTTTGACAAATTGATTTCGCGCACAGCATCTTCTGGGGTGGCCCGATACAACCTTCCTTATGTGGGATTGCTCAATCCAGATCAGCGGTATTATTGGCGCGTGCGGGCACGCAGTGTGGCCGGGGTGTGGAGTCCGTGGAGCGCCGTGTGGTCATTTACAGCACAGTCACCCGGTGTGCCATTAGATGTTGCTGTAGATTTGAAAAATAAAAAAGTGGTGTGGCAGGCCAACCCGAACGGGCGACGTCCGGTGCATTTTTTGATTTATGGCAGTGATGAGCGCGGATTTACAGAGAGCGATACACCTTATCCCGTGCTGGTAGAAAAAGGGCGCACGGCGATTTTTCCGGCCAATTTTTTGGGAGAATCCGAGCGGTCGGAGTGGGTTTTGCCAACAGGCGAAAAAGTGTGTGGGTTTTACCGCGTGGTGGCGGTGGATGGCAATGGCAATCGCAGCGGGGTTTCCGATCTGGCCGAAACGCCGCGTCCTGAAATCTGGTCGGTGCCGGTTGATCGGGCCAAGGCAGGAGAAGATTATTTTTATACGGTTTTTGCTGTGCGTTCGATAGGCGATTTGCGAACGGTCACCATTGGTGAAAATCCGTATAACCCGGCATTTCGCGATGCCGATGAATTGACATTTGACCTGGTGCAGGCCCCCAAATGGTTGCACATCAATCGGTTAACAGGTGAAATTTTTGGGCGATCTCTGGAAACAGGTATGTTTGATGTGACAGTTAAAGTGGTGCGCAGACAGGGCGGTGAGGCGGTGCAGTCGTATGTGTTGATCGTGACGGCCTAATAAACCGGGCGGTGATCGGCGGCAAGAGAGAGGGCGCAATTGTATTCGGCAAGGTAGGTGTTATCGGGGAGAATGCCGCGCCTGTGAAGGTCGGCAAGCAAGGTGTCGCGGCGTTTTAAGGTGTGATTGGGATTGAATTTGATTGAATATCCAGTATAAACGTGGTCGCACAAGAGCAAAATTTCACCTGTGGTGAGATTTTGCAAAGAAACGCCGAAATAATCACGACCGCCGCTGTCCAATCCTGTGGCAGAGCCTATCGGGATTTTTTGCACATAAACAATCAGGCTTTTTGACGGCGATTGCAACATCAGCAAAATGGCAAAGGCGATGCGTTTAACCGGATGTGTTGTCA
>CAXNEV010000318.1:0-4974 GCA_964200925.1 Candidatus Latescibacterota bacterium
AGTCAACCTCGAACGTTTTCGGAAAATTCGTATTCAGATCCAAAATGAACTTCGAGAAACTTCCTCTGATGCGCAACCCCATGAATTCTCAGATTGGGCCTTTTCTTACAAGCAATAACCTAACTGGACACTACTGAATATGCTTGACACATTCCGCCCGACGATAAAAATCTTAGCCTTATCTTTTCTCATTTTGGTGGGTGTTACCTTAATTTCCGAAGGATTTGATGTGCATGTGTCCAAAGGATATATTTATTTTTCGATGGCATTTTCAGTAATGGTCGAGATGCTCAACATTCGAATGCGCAAAAAACAAACAAAGCCTAGAAAGTTGAGAAAGTCTATAGAAGAATAAGCAGAATTGGGGAAAAGACCGATAGAAGAGCCCCTTTTATACAAAGCTCTTTGTTTATTTGCCTATGTCAACGCTTGATTAAAACAATATATGAACAATTTTTCAAGTGTGTCCTGGTCTGGACAAATATCCATTTTTGAGTACTTTCAAAACATCCAAAATAATTTTAAACGTATAAAAGATGGAGACATGCATGTCGATTCAACAATTAAAACCAAAAGAAGCAAAAGAAGCCATGGACGTGGCCGATCATCCTGTTTATATAGATGTACGCACAGAAATGGAATTTGCTCAAGGACATCCCGAAGGTGCTTTAAATATTCCCGTTACAGTGCCTGGCCCAGGAGGTATGGCGCAAAACCCTCAGTTTGTGGCCATTGTTGAAAAAATTTTCCCAGATAAAAATCAACCCATTTTTTGCGGTTGTCAAATGGGAGGCCGTTCTCAAATTGCTGCAGAATTTTTGGTACGGGCGGGTTATACCCGATTGGTTAATGTACAGGGCGGATTTGGAGGGCGGGTGCAAAATGGTGTGGTCATTATACCAGGGTGGAAAGACTGTGGTTTGCCTGTTGAAACAAAAGTAGATGACACCAATTCCTATGCAGGTCTAAAAAAATTGGCTGGATTATAATTGGTCCACCACAAAAAACAAGCGGGCTTGCTGGGTGGCTCTTTTTTTTTATGATGATGTTTGCTGAACGATACCCGAAATGGTGAAAAGACCGTGTTGGTCAAACAATTGCATAGGGAACCTGATCTTGATGTCTTTGTAAAGGCAGGGGTGCCCGGTAAACATGATCGCATTTTGGATTTGGGTTGGGAAGGAGATTGCCTGTGTGCACAGGGCATTCATTTTCCAGTGCAGGTTCATTTTGTAACCGATGACATTCGAACTGTGCGAGTGTGTGAGAATACAAAGGTTATCACAGCGGATGTATTTGAACAAGGGATAGAAGATCGTTACAGCCTCATTTTTTATCGACCGGTGCAACGCGCGGCTAAAGAACAGGTATTTGACTGGATTAACAGGGCATTTTCCGTGTTAAAAGTAGGTGGCAAGTTGTGTTTGGCAGGTCGTCGAGATCGAGGTGTGAAGAGTTATTTGGCCCGCATTGAAGCGGTTTTTGGAAATGTAGAAAAAGTTGGTCAAGCAGGCAGAACACACATTTATCGCGCCCATAAAACCACCGAAAAAGCAGGGGTTGATCCTGTTGAAACAGTCTATGAATTTTTGGGTTTAGATGATATCGATGGGCCATATTCGTTTTGTGCCAAAGCCGGGGTGTTTTCGCGAGATGGCATTGATGTGGGCAGTCGGTTTCTGGTTGAGCATTTGATGATTAATCCAAATGATCGCATTTTGGATATGGGATGTGGGTATGGGTTATTGGGAATTGTATGTGCCAGGCTTGCGCCACAAGGGCGGGTGCGGATGGTGGATGTGAGTTTTCGCGCCGTTCAGTGTGCAAAACTCAACATTCAGAAAAATCAGATTCAAAATGCCATAGCGGTGGTGGCAGATGGTTATGAAAATTGTGGTGATCAAGCTTTTGATTTGATTGTTTCAAACCCGCCATTTCACGAAGGAAATGTGGTGGGGCATGCCTTTATCGATGGGGCGCGTGAACACCTTTCTGACAATGGGCGTTTGATGATGGTGGTGATGAGGCCAGAACCCTATCGACGACGCATGCAAAAAAAATTTAAACATGTACAGGCAATTGCCAGTCGCGACGGTTATACTATTTTATGTGCATCAGCCAATATCTCTTTTTAAAATTTCGTGGAACTCAGAGCCAATTGTGAACGTTAAAAACAACAGAAGTTGAGGTCTGATCGTTAGTCGTGAGTCTCTTTGGTTTTCTGCATTTGGTTTTTCCCTCCCGCCAAATGCAAAAAAAGCCATTGAGGCTCATTTTTTTATTTGACAATCGAATGACACACATTCTATCTTTGGCTGAATTTTTTGCGTCAAAATACCTTGACACATGCTCTATTTGATCTTATTCTTACACCGCGTTAATACTATTGATGGTCTTTTATTGGTTTGATTTGGAGAGGAGGCAATCCCTTGAATGCTTTTGATTTTGCTGCTCCTAAGTCAGTTGATGAAGTCCTTGCTTTGCTGAAAGGTCGAAACGGCGAGGTGGCATTGTTGGCTGGTGGGTCTGATTTAATTGCGCAACTTAAAGAAGGGCGACGCAAAATTCAATTGATGGTTGATGTCAAAAAAATTCCCGAATTGACGGCTTTAAAATTTGATGCCAAATCGGGTCTAACCATTGGTTCAGCTGTGTCTTGTTCGTCTATTTATCACCATGCAGACGTACAGAAGCACTATCCAGCCCTGGTGGATGGCACGTCTCTGATCGGTTCAGTACAAATTCAGAATCGGGCTTCGATTGGTGGAAATTTTTGCAATGCCTCTCCTGCCGCTGACAGCCCGCCTGCTGTGATTGTGCTGGGTGGTGTGTGTCAAATTGCGGGCCCTAAAGGACGCCGTGAGATTCCCGCAGAACAATTTTTCAAAGGGCCCGGGAAAAATGCCCTTGAATCCGGTGAAATTTTGGTGAGCATACACCTTCCCGCACCCAAAGCCCAATCGGGTGCCTTTTCACTGCGATTTATTCCTCGAAATGAAATGGACATTGCTGTGGCCAACGCCGCTGCTTATGTGGAATTGAGTGCTGATCACAAAACCATTGTTACGGCCCGCATAGCCATTGGGGCTGTGGCCCCAACACCGCTTCTGGTTACAGCGGCAGGTTCTGCGCTTTCTGACAAAACCATTTCTGAAGAAGTGATAGAAGCCGCCGCCGCGGCTTCTCGGGCAGCAGCCAAACCCATTAGCGATATGCGTGGTACCATTGAACAGCGCATCCATCTTGCTGGTGTTTTGACCAAACGAGCCATTAATGGCGCTATTTTGCGAGCAAAGGAGTAATGTCCATGTCTGGAAAAGTTCATGTCACCACCAAAATCAATGGCGAAGAGGTAGAATTTCTTTGCGAACCCCGGCAGACCATTTTGGAAATTCTGCGCGATCAACTCAATTTAACGGGTACCAAAGAAGGGTGCAGCAATGGCAACTGCGGTGCCTGCAGCATTTTGCTCAATGGAAAAGTGGTGGATTCGTGTTTGGTCATGGCCCTTGAAGTTGATGGTCAGGAGTTGACAACCATTGAAGGCATCGCTTCTGCAAAGGGCTTGCATCCTTTACAGCAGAAATTTTTAGAACATGCCGCATTGCAATGCGGCATTTGCACGCCTGGATTTATTGTTGCCGCAAAAGCCTTGTTGGACAGTGAACCCAATCCTTCTGAAGAACGCATTCGGTTGTACCTTGCCGGCAACCTTTGCCGATGCACAGGTTATGATAAAATTGTGCGAGCCGTTCAAGACGCCGCTGCAGTTATGCAAAAAGCGTAGGAGAGGCCAATGGCGACCAAAGCCGAAGACTATCTGGGCATAAAAGATTATAAAGTGATCGGAACAAGACCTATTCGGCACGATGGTGTGGATAAAGTGACGGGGCGAGCCAAATATGGAGCCGATATTGATATGGCGGGATTGTTGCATGGAAAGGTTTTGCGCAGCCCACATGCACATGCTCGCATCAAATCAATTGACACCAGCAAGGCCGAAGCTTTGCCTGGCGTAAAAGCTGTTATTACGGTCAATGATTTGCCGTTACAGGAAGATAAAATTGAATCTTTGGGAGAAGGGGCTGCAAATCTCAAACACCTTCGTGCCAATATTCTGGCAGATGGCAAGGTGCTGTATCATGGGCATGCTATTGCCGCTATTGCGGCAACGGATGTGCACACAGCAGAAGAGGCAGTCGGGTTGATTGTTATTGAGTATGAAATCCTCAAACCCGTTTTGACTGTTCAAGAGGCTATGCAAGCAGATGCCCCATTGCTGTTGAAGAACCAGACGACGCAGTCGCTTGGGGAAAACACAGGGAAAAAGAGCAATATTACGACCCATTTCCAGCACAAATTGGGCGATGTTGAAAAAGGTTTTGCAGAGGCCGAATTGATCGTAGAGCGCGATTTTGATACGGCAACGGTACACCAGGGATATATAGAACCTCAAAATGCAACGGCCTTTTGGAATGCAGATGGGCATCTCACCGTATGGTGCAGTACGCAAGGTGCTTTTCCTGTGCGAGAACAAGTGGCACAACTGCTCAATTTGTCTGTGTCAAAAGTAAAAGTTGTTCCCATGGAAATTGGGGGTGGATTTGGAGGAAAAATTCGGGTTTATCTGGAACCTCTTGCAGCAGTTTTATCCAAAAAAACAGGTCGTCCGGTCAAAATGGTGATGACCCGCACAGAAGTGCTTCAGGCAACAGGGCCAACAGCGGGATCCCATATTAAATGTAAAATAGGTGTTAAAAATGGGCGCATCATTGCCGCACAGGCTTATATGGCCTATGAATCTGGAGCTTTTCCTGGAAATTGGGCAGCGCCGGGTTCGATGTGCATTTTTGCCCCATACGATATTCCAAATGTGTTAATTGATGGTTATGAAGTTCTGGTCAATAAACCTCAAACCATGGCCTATCGCGCACCAGGAGCCACCAATGCCGCATATGCATCGGAAACGGTGAT
>CAXNEV010000319.1:0-4971 GCA_964200925.1 Candidatus Latescibacterota bacterium
ATAAGCTCCCAAATTATCAAGGGCTTTGTAAACGACAGAAAGCCCAATGATGGCATCAATCAAATAAGCACTCACACTTATTTGGGTGAAAACGCCAAACAAAAGTGTTGAAGAGTGTCCAATCGCGAACAGGCTGACATAGAGTCCAATATCTTTGAGTTTATAAAGAAAAAAAATAACACCAAAGATAAAAGCCAGGTGGTCGTATCCTGTCACCATGTGTTTTGCGCCTAAATAAACAAATGGCATAAAGTTTACACCACTAACCGCTTGAATATAACCTTGATCACCACCTGCTACACCGTGTGCAAAAAGATGCGATGGCAACAAAATCAGGGTGCAAAAAAAGAACGCCCAAAAACCTTTCATGCAATTTCCTTAATGAGAATGCACTGGCAACCCATCGTGGGAATGTTCATGGATATGATGGTAGGTCTCGCCAGCTTCTTCAACCGGATCAATGTGAATCGTTGTTTTGGACAAAAAGGGCAAATGATGCAGCAGTTGGTGGTGTACTTCTTTGGCAATGGCGTGTCCTTGTGCAACAGAAAGTGCCGGATCAACCGCCACATTTATTTCGGCGTGAAGGCGATGGCCAATCCATCGGGCACGAACATCAGACACCTCGCGAACCCCAGAAACGTGATGTGCCGCATGGTGAATTTCGTCAATGTGTTCCGGTTCCACCCCATCCAGCATCCGAGAAAACACGGCTTTGCCCGATTGCCACACAATGCCCATAATCGCAATGGTGATAAACAAACCCACCAGAGGATCGGCAATCGGATATCCCAGCCACACGCCCAGTGCGCCAAATAGCACAGCAAGACTCGTCCACCCATCTACCCGTGCGTGATACCCATCGGCAATCAATGCCGCACTGCTGATCTCTTTGCCCACTTTAATCCGAAAAATCGCCACGGCTTCATTGCCTATAAACCCGAAGATAGATGCAGCAATGAGTGCCCCCAGATGGGTCACTTCTTTGGGATGCAACAATCGGTCAACAGACTGATATCCGGCAACAATAGCGCTGAAAAGAATGGTCAACACAATCAACACCCCTGCCAGATCTTCAACACGGCCATAACCAAACGGAAATTTTTTGCTGGGTTTCATCCGGGCAAACATAAAGGCAATCCACAGCGGGATTGCCGTTGAGGCATCGCCAAAATTGTGAATCGTATCGGCCAACAACCCCACACTGCCAGACAGCATAACCACCACAACCTGAAACAGAGCCGTTGCCATCAACCCCACAAACGACCACTTAATTGCCCAGATACCCCGATCTGTCGTCGCAATCGTTGGGTCAATCACGCCGTGTGTGTGTCCGTGGTCGCCAGGCCCGTGGTTGTGTCCTTTGTGTGCGTGATGGTTAAGAACACCATGACTATGATGGTCATGGTGTAAATGATATTTGTCTGCCATTGTCATCGCTCCCGGTAAATACCTGCCATTATCCTACAAAACGCTTCAAGGCCACCTTTAAATCTTCAATGGCTTCCTGGCGCTTGCCTGCTTCCATCGCCTCAAAAATGCAGTGTTCCATGTGATCTTCCAGAATTACCCGGCCAGCCTGATCCAGCGCAGAGCGAACCGCTGCAATTTGAATCAGCACCTCGCTGCAATCCCGCCCGGACGTGACCATCTCTCGAATGCTGCGCACCTGCCCTTCAATGCGGGCAAGGCGATTGATGAGATTTTTGTTGATGTGTTTGTGTTCCATAGACACCTTATATACCCCCTGGGGGTATAAGAAAATAATTCAATTTAGCTTATTTTGTCAAGCGTAGATTTTAGTCTTTTGTGTGTTTCTCGCGCCAAGGGTTCAAGCGCGTCATCAGGGAAAGGATACACCGAACTGACATTGATTTCACAAAGCACATAAGTATCTTCGCCTGTGGCTGTTTTGGGGCCAAACAGAAAATCAGCATCCCAAATCATCGGCAGCGATTCGATGTCAAGATCGAGTATCCGGCACATTTCAGACACCCATTCATTTTCCAGCTTTTGTCTGAGGGGCTGAAAGTCGGGTCGGGTCGGCGGATAATACAGGCGCGGTCCAGGTTGTGGGGCCTCTTGAGGGGATGCCCCAGGCGGAGCTGGGAAAAGCGCGTTAATCGCTTGGTGACCAAATCCCGCAACTGTATCTTTGACCAGATAACATCGCACCATGCCCTCTATCAGTCGTTCCTGATACGCCTGATCAATCAGGTGCCCGGAACCCTCAAAATATGCGTTGCACCGTTCAAAAAAAACATCCAATGATATTGTTTCCTCAACACTTCCTCTTTGTGCATGGCGAACCCGCACCTGTTTTTCCGATTTTCCTGTAGGACTTGTGTACCGTTCAACTTTCCAAACCCCATTGCCGCCGTTGCCCCGATATTGTTTGAGTACTCGGGGTTTCCCTTCCGATAGACGCAGGGGAAATTGTTCGCGTAATTCTTGTGCCGTTGCATATCGATAAACATCACACCCCCACCCCATGGCGCGCGTTTGAAAAAGCACATCTTTTGTACCCATTTTTAAAATTATATCGGGGTGGGCACTGACAAATACACCCGTATTTGCAACGTCTTTGAGCATGGCATCCAGCACAGACCGATCACGCCCACCCTCAATGGGATTCACCCACACAAGCACCCCGTCCACCTGCAACAATTGCTGGCGCACTTCATCGACAAATGCATCGTGATACACAGCAGGTTCCACCGCGATGTTCTGGTTTCGAAGCGCTTCGGCAGCAGCTTTGAATCGGCTGTTTTCCAGCGTTGCATGCAGTCTTGCTTCCCGGTCACCTGGCCATACAATCGCAACTTTGCCCATTGTTTTCTCCTGTCAATGACATCTTTGATAAAAACAAAAGCGGTGTCAAAAACGACACCGCTTTTATTATGATCCAGAATTTAAGGGGCATTCAAGAATTTGCATCGACTTTCGCCAGAATGTCACATTTTTTTTAAAAACAAATCCTTTTTTGTGATACATGCGATGGGCGGCTTCCATGCGGGTGGCCGTGCAAAGCACGAGTTTTGTATGACCTGTTTTTTGGGCAAAAGATATGGCCTGATCAATCAGATCACTGCCAAGCCCCTGATTGCGATCTGTGGAAGCAACAAAAATCCATTTGAGAACAGCGATCTCAACATTGAGGTGATCCACAGCCAGAAGAGCCCGCAAGTGGTTTTCGCGATACAAAGCCTTGAACAAACGGGTTTGAGGATCAAAATGCTCAAAAAATTGTGAAACTGACGATTCGAGATGCCGTCGCACGCGCATCCCGCATTCACTTTCGAGAATTTTCGCAATGAAGGTCACCACTTCTGATTGAGCAACATGCGCAATGGGATACATGTCATAGTGCGGCGGTGTTGCGATGTGAACAGCCGAAGTCACTTATGACAATCCCATGGCTTTGAGGTTGGTGAAGCTGATTTTGAGACTCTCAAAGGGATCGCGATCATACGTGCGATCCTGTTCCACAATATACCAGCGTGTGCCCGACTCGCGCCCGGCTTCGAGAATGGCTGGCCAGTTGAGGTTGCCTTCGCCAACTTCGGCAAAACGCTGTTCACGACCTTCAATAGCCATGTCTTTAACGTGAATAAGGTCGATGCGACCTTTGGCTTTTTTAATCCAGGCCGCAGGATCGGCCCCACCGGCCTGAACCCAATACACATCAATTTCGAGTTGTACAGCCTTGGGATCGCTTTCTTCAAGAATGATCTGAAGGGCTGTGCGTTTGCCAAATTTTTGGAATTCAAAATTGTGGTTGTGATACCCAAAAGTAAGCCCGGCAGCGGCGAGTTTGCGGCCCACTTCGGTGGCGTCTTTGGCAAATTTTTTGTAACCGGCTTCGCCTTCCTCGCGATAAGACTGGGGCAAACCGCCAATGGCGGGATACTTGCAACCGAGAATGTGGTGTTCGTCAATAACAGCCTGCGTTTGATCGCGCATCCGATCAAAACCTGTGTGTGTGGCGCAAATTTCAAGTCCCGTATCGTCGGCCATTTTGCGCAGCTCTTTGGGATCAATGGGGCCAAAGGCCGAAACCTGCATGGCATCATAACCAATGGCTTTTACTTTTTTGAGAGATTTGGCAATGTCTTCGGGAGTTTTTGTAAATTCGCGAACCGTGTACATTTGAGCGGCGATCATAGTCATGGGAAAGGCTCCTTTGGAAAGGTAACAATTAAAAACACAGTTGTAAGTCGCGGATCAAAAACAGGTGAAAAATTACAGAGTGTAAGTTCGAGTTTACTTTGTTAGCAACGATCGGGAATCAGAATAACGTCAAAAAATCGCTTCTCTCCTGTATTGCTGACTCCTGAATTCTTTCTTTTAAAATACCACACCAATGCGTCTGAAGCCAACATTTTTCTCACATGGGTTTTTACTGGCCTTTTTAGGGGCAAGCAGTTATTTTAGAGCACGGGTTTTTTATGACATTTAACACAGAGTGAGGAATTTATGTCCCATTTGGAAACAGTAACCCAACAACAAAATGTGCGCAATCAAAACCTGTTGCATCACGCCCGTTTTTTAGGCAACCGCATAGAATCCAATGTGCTGCCCTTGCAAATAGACATAACCCGGGTGCAAAAATTAGAAACATCAACCGATCAGGCACTAACGGCATTGCAAATTGAAGCGGCCAAAACCGCCATTCGGTCGCTGGCCTCGTTATCTGAAATTGGCGAGCTCGATCATTTGGGTGGTGGACTGGAGTTGATTCCCGGCCTGTTGATGAGTTTGGCAGTGAGCGATTATGAAAAAATTGCTTTTACCATTGAGCATGCCCACACGAGCATTGGGTATTATGCAGCACTTGCAGCATACGGATTTGTCAATGCCGATCAGGTGGTGTCGGATTTTCGGCGCGGGCTGGATTTTCCAGGGCATGTGGCCTGGTTGCCGGGAGGCACACAACTCAATGGGGGGCGACTTGGGGTCATGATTCCTGTG
>CAXNEV010000320.1:0-4917 GCA_964200925.1 Candidatus Latescibacterota bacterium
GAAGAGAGAAATGGAGTGTGTCATGAAAATTATTGCACTGAAAACGGTGATGACGCGTACGGGCAATCGCCCGCGGGCACTGGTGAAAGTGGAAACAGATGAAGGAATTTCGGGTTGGGGTGAAGCCTATAGCCACGGCCCCGATCTGGCCATTGCGCCTGTGGTGGATTATATATTTGAGCTGATCAAAGGCGATGATCCCACGCGCATTGAATACATTATGCTCAAGCTGTTTCAGCAGTTTCGGTTTCCGCCGGGGGGGATTGGCCTTGCGGCGATGTCGGCAATAGACCATGCACTGTGGGACATTGCCGGGCGTGCGGCAAATTTGCCCGTGTATAAATTGCTGGGTGGATCGGTGCGCGACCGGGTGAAGGTGTATCGGTCGATTGGCGGCAAAAACGGCAAAGAGGCGGCTGAGCAGGCCAAAAAATTAAATGCTGAGTATGGGTTTACGGCGTTTAAAACCAGCCCGTTTCAACTGGAGCCCAATTCCAATCGGTGGGGCCGGGTGTGTGCGGAGGCGGCAAAGTATTTTGAAGAATTGCGCAAAAATATCGATGACGATTGGGATGTGGCATTTGATCCGCATGCCAAAATTTTTATGCCGATTCGAGCCCTGCAACTGGCCAATGCGCTGGCCCCGTATGATCCGTACTTTTACGAAGAACCCTTGCGGCCCGAAAACAGCGATGCCTGGGCCAAATTGCGGTCGCAAATGACGGTGCCATTGGCAACGGGAGAGTGTTTGTACACACGGTTTGAGTTTCTCGATTTGTTGTCGAAAAACGGGGCCGATATTATTCAACCCGATGTTTGTGCCTGTGGCGGGTTGCTGGAAATGCGCAAAATTGCGGCCATTGCCGAAGCGCATTACGTGAATGTGGCACCGCACAATCCAATGGGGCCGCTGGCAACGGCGGTGAATGTGCATTTTTGTGCGGCAACGGCCAATTTTGAAATTCTGGAATACAATTTGCCTGAAGGTTGCCGCCACTGGATGGATGATCCTTATATTCCCAAAGATGGGTATCTGGAACTGCGCCCCGACCGACCTGGCCTGGGGGTTGACATGGATGAAGCGGCCATCAGCAAAGATGAATATACACACTGGGAGCGCAAAGCCGTGATGAAACCCGATGGGTCAACAGCGTATTTGTAGCGGTGGTATAGTTTTTCCTGCTGGATTTCAAAAAGAGAAAAGGGAGAAGGGAGAAGAAACCGCCAGGATCTTCTCCCTTCTTTTTTTACAAAAGCGGAATGGCTTCTGTGAGGTTTTTCAAAATGCGATCGGCAGGGGTGTGGTTCTGGTGAGCGGTGAAAAAATTGGGCACGGCAAAAACGGTCATGCCGGCGGCTTTGCCCGATGCAACACCTGCAACGCTGTCTTCAAAAACCGCGCAGTTTTGCGGCAAAACGTTGAGTGCGCTGGCGGCTTTGAGGTAAATTTCGGGATCGGGTTTTGTTTTTGTAACATCGCTGCCAGAGAAAATGGCCCCAAAAATATCGGTGAGATTTGCGCCTTTTAAATGCGGCAACACACCATTTCGAAGGGTGGTTAACATGCGGTGGCGCGGGGTAGAAGAAGCAATTCCAAGGCGATATTTTTTGTTGCGGATGTGGGCAAGCAGGTCGAGAAAACCGGGCATAAGCTGGATTTGATCGGGATCGGAAATAGCCGTTTCAAATCGGTTCATCCATGTGGTGAGGAATTCTTCGGGCGAAATGGGCAGTTTATAGCGTTCAACAGCATCGGCGCTGTTGTCTGCAACCGGATGGCCCACGCAGCGCACATACCCTTCGCGCGGAATGGTCACGCCGTGGTCATTGAGCGTTTGATTAAACGTATTGTAGTAAATATTTTCGGTGTCCACAATGAGGCCGTCCATGTCAAAAATGACGGCTTGAAAAGATGATTCTGCCATGATCCCTCTTTTGAAAGTTGACATTATTCGTGTATCCCTGCTTTTGCAATGGCTGGCAAATCAATGGTTACGGTTGCCGGGTGTTTGGTTTTGGGATCAAAGCTGATGATATCGGTTTTTCCAAAAGCGGTGATGCGAACGGTGAGATCGTCGAGGCGTTCGATGTTGTGATCGGTTTGTACCCCCGGTGGTGTGGGTACAATAATGCTTAAAAAACGCCAGCGGGTTTGGGGTTTTTGGTTGGTGATGAAAATGTTGTGTGCCACGTCAAACGGTTTGTCGCCTTCGCGGTTTTTCCAGTCCTCGGTGTAGTCTTCACCGGTCAGGGGATTTTTAAGTCCGTCTTCACCTTGCATATCGTGAATGCTCAGTTGGCCTGCACCCAGCAGGTGGGCAATATCAACGCGCACGCTGTCGATGTGATAAGTGAAGGAACCGGTTTTTGCATCGAGTTGAAATGGGCCTTCGGGCTGGATGTGATAAAGCCATGTAAAGGATGTGGGCTGAGCGGCTTCGAGGTCGTCGAAGATGACGAAGTATTTGTTGTGCATGAAGAGGACATGGCGGTTGAATCGTTTGAGATGGCGCACGTCGCGGTGTTCGTAAATGTCGCTGAGGCGACCCCACCAGTGGCGAGGTTCGTGGGGTTGGCGCGGATAGGCCAGTGTGGCATCACCACACCAGTAGGTGATGTCTGTTGTATTTTGATATGCGATAAGGCGTGCAATGACCGGTACGGGTTGTTTGGATCGCCCCTGCGATTGTCCCAGGCCATCCACGAGGATGGTGTTGTGGCTCATGGAGTGAAACGAGCAGGCATCGCCATACGGGGTGGCACCGGCTGCATGGGATAGATCATGACCATATCCAAAAATGTGGAAGCTGTTGTCGGAGGCCAGTGAATGGCTATAACCGCCGCGCGGGCGACAGCAAAAGACTATTCCGAGGCCTTTGTTATAGGTGTCGGGATCGTTGGGCGGGCCAGACATGGCCATCACCCATCCGGATTGTGGGAAGAGGCGAACATGGTCTTCTTGGATAACGGGATCTGGACGGGAACGCCACAGGGGCAGGGCACATTCGATCCAGGGGCGGTCGAGATGGCGGCCTGGATTGCCGCCATAGGCTTCCCAGTTGGCGAGAAATCGGCCATCACCGGTGAGAAATGCAAGTTTGCGATAGCCGCGCAGGTGGCCGTTGACATAATAACTGGCCCGATTTGACCCATGCCCCCACGGGGCGTGTTTTAAACCCACGGGGGTTTGCAGGCGCATAAATTCGCCGGTGCGTTTGATCCAGGGGTTTTGCCCAACGCCGTAGTTGGGAAACACACTGTCGAGATAACTCATGGCATTGATTTGCCAGGCCCATTTGGAGTTGCCATAACCGGGGCCTTCATTCCAGCCTTCGCTGAAACCGTGGGCAGAACCCACACCTGCCATAAAATGGATGCCGAGATGAAAAGCCGTACGGGCAATTTCGGAATGTTCGTAAATGGCCAAACAGGCGGGAAAGGTATCGAAGAAACCTTCAAAGGCATGGCTGGCTCCAATAACGGCAAGAGAACCGCCGTGTACATAGGCCGGGCGCGTGCCATTGTGGTTGCGTTTCCACGAAAAGTCATAGACAAAACTTTCGATGCGCCATTCGAGGCTATGCACAAAATCGGCGCGTTCTTTTTCTGTGAGATCGGGATAGAGCCAATCGTAAATCAGGGCCAAAAATTCGGTGGCCTGGGTGGCGTCTTCATTGGCGTCTTTTTCGCCGCCTGCACCTTCTGGTGATGAAAGTCTGCCTTTGGGATATCGCGCAAAAGTGAGGGCATGTTTTTTGACCTGGGCATACGTGGTGTCGCTGGTAATGCGATAAACAAAGGCCACGAGGGCGAGTTTGCCACAGAGTTGGTAGTATTTCTCTGAAGCGGGTTGGGTATCGGTGTCGGGCAAACCGTGTTGCCACCAGTCGGATTGGATGATTTCTCTGGCGTTTTCTTGCATGCGGGCAAAGATGGCACGAGACTCTTCATTGGATTGGATGAGGTTTCGCAATTGAGGCAGAGTTTTTTCTGTAAAAAGCATGCGGGGATGGCCAATGTGGGAAAAGTCGGGTTTGGCCATCAAAGACCGGTCCCAGATTTGGGCATTGGGCGTTATGGTGAACGGTCGCATGTGATCCCAGTGCACGATGGTTTCACCCTGGCCTTCGCGATATCCAATGCGCCAGTAATATGGGCCTGAACCCGGTAGTGGAGCGATGGTGTTGTAGAAATTAAAGGGTGTGGCGATGTCGTGAATGGGGTTTTGAAACGCGGCATCTGTGGCAATCTGGAATTGAAACGTGTAGTCGCCGCCTTCGCCGGGTTCGGTGGGATGGTAGCGCCAGCGGAAGCGCGGGGGATTGAGGTTCACCACTTCCCCATTGCCGGGTGCAAAGTTCACAGCGCGGCTGTAATGCGTGGTGGGATCGTCGGGCAAAAGAGCCGTGTGGCCGATGTGAATAATGGGCTCAGACATGGCAGACCTCCAGAATAGGAGCAGGAAGAACAGACAGAGGATTGATGATTTTTGCAACATGGACAAAAAGGTTATTGCAAAGGTGTTAAAAAAACAAAAAGATCCGATTTCGAGCGAATATTTCAAATCATCGCATGGATTCAGATATGGGCAATAACTGGTTTCGAAAACAATATAGAATGCAGAGGGGGGATTGGAAAGGGAGAATATGATGGCCTCACAATTTAAGATGAAGGGCTTGCCTGTTTGATTCAAATTGTATAGTTTGTGTATAAATCATAAAATTATACACATTTCGAGGTGTGATGATGAGAACCAATATCATGATTGACGATGATTTGATTGAAGAGGCGCTTCGCACGTCCGGGTTGAAGACAAAAAAAGCCGTTGTAGATGCCGGACTCCGTTTGTTAATCCAGACAAAAAAACAGGCCGATGTGCGATCGCTGCGCGGAAAAATTGCGTGGGATGGCAATCTG
>CAXNEV010000321.1:0-4910 GCA_964200925.1 Candidatus Latescibacterota bacterium
TTTTGCCGGCGATGACGAATTGGCCAAAGAAAAAGTGCTCACAGACATGAAAAATGCCGTTGACATCGCCAAACGCGTCAACGCCAAATGGTGTACGGTTGTGCCTGGATTGTTCGACCTCAAACTCGCCTGGGACTATCAGACCGCCAACGTCATCGACATGCTCAAACGCTGCTGCGATATTCTCGAACCGTCTGGTCTGATAATGGTGCTCGAACCCCTCAACCGCCTCATCAACCACCCCCGTGTTTTCCTATCCGAAACACCCCAATCCTACATGATCTGTCAGGCCGTGAACCATTCCTGCTGCAAAATTCTCTACGACATCTACCACCAGCAAATCACCGAAGGCAATCTGATTCCCAACATCGACCGCACCTGGTCGCAAATCGGCTACTTCCAGATCGGCGACACGCCGGGCCGCAAAGAACCTACCACCGGTGAAATCAACTATAAAAATGTGTTCAAACACATCCATTCAAAAGGCTTCAATGGCATCATGGGTATGGAACACGGCAACAGCAAACCCGGTGCAGAAGGCGAACAAGCCCTGATAGAGGCGTATGTAGAAGTGGATAATTTTTGATATTCTGCAAAACCCCATAAAAGTACCACCCCTTGTCCTTGCACCGCTGGCCACTTGATGGTAATTGACACAAGCACCTCCATCCAATCTGCTGCTGAGTCAGTTTAAATTTTTGAAAAATTGAACCCTGTCCTTTGCCCAACGCATCTCAGGATGAAAAATAAAAAAGCGCCCGGACTTATGAATCCGGGCGCTATAGGAACAACAATTCCCTATTTCACCTCAAGCAATTCCACTTCAAACACCAGTGTGGCATTTTCGGGGATAATGGGCGGATAGCCACCAGGGCCATAGGCCAGATCGGGCGGAATCACCAGTTGTCGCTTGCCGCCCACGCGCATCCCGGCAACACCTGCATCCCACCCGGCAATCACATCACCGACCCCCAGTTGAAATTCAAAAGGGCGTTGTTTGTCAACCGAACTGTCAAATTTTTTACCCGTCTGCAACCAGCCGGTATAGTGAACCGTTACGTTTTTGCCCTTCTCTGCGGTTGCCCCTGTTCCCGTTTTAAAATCGTGATACTTCACCCCATTTCCCATTGTGGTATAATCGGCCTCTGACAATTTAACAGGGGCGTCTGTCGATTGTTGGGGTTCCTCTGTTTTTCCACACCCGGCAAGCCCCGCCAAAACAACAACACACAGCACATACCCAAATTGTTTCATCTCATCTCCTTGATTTAAAAATTAACTCCACGGATCAAAACACACTTTAATAGCTTCTTTTTTTTGCAATAAAACAACCCCTTCGCGGTAACACGTCATGGGCAAACTGTGCGTCACCAGTGGCGACAAATGGACCTCGCCTTTCAAAATCAATTGAAGCGCACGTTGTGCAGCTTCCCGATTGTGCATCCCATATCCCATCAACGTGAAATTTCGGTTCCAGTTTTTTGGGCCAAATACCACCTCCTCGCGCAAAACCCCAAAAATGGCAACAGTTTCTCGGGTGCGTGCCATCAAAAATTCAATGGCCGGTTTTAATCCCGTACAATCAATGGCCGCATCCAGTGCCTGCTCGGTAAATCGACCATCGGGAAACACACCTCTATCTGGTGCCAATGCTTGATTCGCACCCAGCATCATCGCCAAATCGCGCCGTTCGGCAATCGGATCAAATGCCACCACCTCACCTGCCCCGTAGGCCCGTGCCATTTGCACCGCAATTAATCCCGCTGGCCCCAGCCCACACACGCCAAACCGTTTGCCAGCCACCGCATCAAGCGTGATCAACCGATCAAATGAAACCTGCACACACATCGCCAGTTCCAAAGGCGCAATCCGCTCGGGAACCAGCGTTTGCGGAATGGGCAACACATTGTCGGCATCCAGAATGGCATATTGTGCATAACAGCCCGATCGATTTTGCCCCTGATCGCGCCAGGCCGCCACACGCATGCCGGGTTTCAAATCTTGAACACCACGCCCCACATACACCACCTCTCCCATCGCTTCATGGCCGGGCTGCCCCGGACTATACGGATAGGTCAACGGCATTCCCGGAAACATCGGTTCACCAGCCATAATGTGAATGTCCCAATGCGGGCAGGTTGTCACCCCCAGCACTTTGATCACAATTTGATTCTCCCCCGGTTCCGGAATCGGTGCGTCTTTCCAAACGGGATTGCCTGGTGTTTCATATTGCAAAATTTTCATCGTTTTTGACATCTGTCTTTCACCTTTCTATTTCCAATCCAGAATCACACCCAGCACCGACTCGTGTTTGTTTTCAATCAATGCCCATGCGTCTGCTGCTTTAGCCACGGGAAAATGGTGTGTGATCAACGGCAGGGTTTGCAAATGGCCCGCCGCAATCAAATCGCGTGTTTGTGCCATTCGGTCGGGCCACCAACCCGAAACGAGATCAATCGACAATTCTTTAGAACGCGGCAATTGTAACGGCATCCTGTCTTGTGCACCGTAAAAACCCGCCGACACAATGTGCCCAAAGCGCTTCATCACGTCAATCAAATTCATCATCACATCAATCGATCCCACCGTATCCACCGCAACTTGCACCCCATTGGGAAACAGATCGCAAACGGCCTCTTTCCAATTGGTGTGCCGCTCGTTAATCAAAAACCGATGAACGCCCGTCCCAAATTTTGACAACCGATCTTCATGTCGCCCCACCAGTGCCACATTGGCCCCGCGCCAGGACAGCGTTTGTGCCGCCCATTGACCCACCAGTCCATCGCCAATCACCACGGCATAATCACCCACTGCAATGGGTGATCTGGCACCACAATTGTATCCCACCTGTGTGAGCACCAAGCCCGAAAAAGCCAGCGGATCAATTCCTTTGGGCAATTTCCAGATACCGTCGCGCCCGCCAATCGTCGGTGAAATTTGCCCGCCGCGCGGGCGATACATCCCATTTACCGCACCCATTGTGGCAAACACGGTTTCGCCCACCTCGATATCCAAAATGGCCTCACCCACCCATTCCACAATGCCCACCTTTTGATAACCCGCCACAATGGGAAAAGGCCACGAATCGCCATCCCGATAAGCCGTATCTCCTTCAATGCGTTCTCCACGCAAAAACGACCCTTCTGTACCATTGCTGATCCACGAATGGGTCACGCGCACCACAATGTTATTTGGCCCTGGATCGGGACAATCCACCTCTTGAAACACCACGGTATTGGGTTTTGAAAAAACCACTGCTTGAGCTTTCATAATCGCGAATAACTCCTTTGAATATATGGCCAATAGGTCTTTGTGTTGACCTGCCCAGGATGAATTGCGGTTCAATTCAATAAATTATTTAATCCCTATTGTCTAAAATCATGTTTTTATGTATGTTTAGATGTCTGATCGGACAATTCCTCGTTTTTTTTACCCTTCCGAAGATTTTCCGCGCCACACCTCGGCAGTCCAGCCTGTTTTGTGTTTTCCCGAGTGTCTGTCGCAGTATCTCGGGCAACCCAAGATAGGATTTTATGCATTCTCAGGATTTTAGTACTCTCTCCCTCATTACGCCTATTCTTCGCGCTTTAACAGAAGAAGGCTACCAAACCCCCACAGGCATTCAGTTGGCCGCCATTCCCGAAGTGCTCGCTGGCAAAGATTTATTGGCCACTGCACAAACTGGAACGGGAAAAACAGCGGCTTTTTCTTTGCCTATTTTGCAAATGCTTCATGCCGAACAAGCTCAAAAAACCAAACACATTCGCGCCTTAATTTTAACCCCTACGCGTGAATTGGCCCTGCAAATTGACCAGAGCTTTCGCACCTATGGCCGTCATTTGCCGTTAAAAACAGCCGTGGTCTTGGGCGGTGTGCCAGCCGGTGCTCAAATCAAAGCCCTGCGCCGCAACCCCGACATTCTTATTGCCACACCGGGCCGATTGCTCGATCTGTTTGGGCAAGGTCACATCAAACTGGATCGGGTTGAAAAATTTGTACTTGATGAAGGCGACCGCATGCTGGACATGGGCTTTTTGCCCGATGTGCGCCGCATTGCCGCAACACTGCCCACCAATCGGCAAACCCTGTTGTTTTCGGCCACCATGTCACCCGAAATAGGCACACTGGCAACGGGCATGTTGCGCAATCCGTCAAAAGTGGCCATCAACCCGGTGGCATCGGTATCTGACAATATCTCTCAAAAAGTTTTATTTGTCGAGCAAATGCACAAACGCGCCTTGTTAACAGGCATTTTAAAAGGCAAAAGTGTTCACCGTGCGTTAATCTTCACCCGCACCAAACACCAGGCCAACCGCATCTCGCAGCAATTGTCCAAACAGGGCATTACTGCTGATTCCATTCATTCAAACAAAAGTCAAAGTGCCCGGCAAAAAGCATTGGCCGCATTTGACCGCGGCCACATCAAAGTGCTGGTCGGCACCGACATTGTCGCACGAGGCATCGACGTTGAAGGCATTTCTCACGTCATCAATTACGAACTGCCTGAAGACCCTGAAAATTATGTGCATCGCATTGGGCGAACCGCCCGAGCAGGTGCCATGGGGCTTGCTCTGTCTTTTTGTGATGCCGATGAAGTGTCCATGCTCAAAGGGATCGAACGGCTCACCCGGTGTACGCTGACAATCGTAGAAGACCATCCGTATCATTCTTCTGATATTGCCGCCATGCGCGATCAAAACACCTCTTCCCAACAAAAAAGATCGTCGTTTCGAAGTGGGTCTGTGCGGCGGCGTGGACCTGTCAACGGATCTGTCAAACGCAATGGCATCTCATCCCGTTCAACCGAACGAGACGAAAAAAGTCTTTCTGTGGCCCGAAAGTTTGGCCGGGGAAAACGCACACCGCGATAATCCTTAAAAATTGCTAAATCACAAAAAAAGCGACCCCAG
>CAXNEV010000322.1:0-4902 GCA_964200925.1 Candidatus Latescibacterota bacterium
AGGGTGTTTTGAATGCCGCCGCCAACCATGTGAATGTGGCTGGTTTTTTTGCCCAGCGTGTCTTCAAGCAGGCCAAGTACATGGCGACATTTGAGGGCCAGGCTTTCCAGCGCAATGCGAATGATGCCTCCTGCTGTGTCGGGTACAGGTTGCCCGGTTTTCTGGCAGGTTTCACGAATGCGAGCAGGCATGTCGCCGGGAGTGAGGAAGATGGGATTGTCTGGATCGACAAAAGCCGTGAGTGCCGGGGCTTCTTTGGCCAGGGTCATGAGCCGTATCCAATCAAAATCTTTGCCTTGCTGAGCCCATATCCGGCGGCATTCCTGCACCATCCACAGGCCGCTGATGTTTTTGAGAAAACGAAACGTGTTGCACACGCCGCCTTCGTTGGTGAAGTTGTTGGCCAGAGCTTTTTCGTTGATGGTTGCTTTTGAAATCTCTGCCCCCATTAAGGCCCAGGTGCCGCAACTGATATACACGGCATCGGGTGAAGACAAGGGCACGGCTGCCACCGCCGATCCTGTATCGTGGCAGGCCGGAGCGATGACATCTACAGCGGGCAATCCCAGTTCGTTGACCAGGTTTTTGCGCAACGGGCCGAGAAGTGTACCTGGGGGAACAATTTCGGGAAAGAGGTGTGTGGGAATATCCAATTTGTTGAGCAGATTGTTTGCCCATGTTCCTTTTTGGGGATTGTAGAATTGTGTGGTGGTGGCATTGGAAAATTCGCAGGTTTTGCGCCCGGTGAACCAGAAGTTGAACAAATCGGGCATGGTTAAAAAGGTGTGAGCCATATCCAGTTGGGGAGATTTCTGCATGCGCATAGACAACAATTGATACAGGGTATTGAGTTCCATAAATTGAATGCCGGTTTGTTCAAAAATGTCTTTGCGAGAAACGTGTTTGAAGGCTTCGGCCATCATGCCCTGGGTGCGTGAATCCCGATAACAGCGCGGGTTGCCAATCAGTTCGTCGTGGGCATCGAGCAACCCATAATCAACACCCCAGGTATCGACACCCAGGCCATTGAGGGTATGGCCTTGCAGGGCGGCCTGACGCAGGCCATGCAGCATATCTTCGTAAAGGCGAAGGGCATCCCAGTAATAGTGGTTGCCCACCAGCATGCTATGGTTGGTAAATCGGTGACATTCTTCAAGGGTGATGCGATGGCCGTCAAATTTGCCCAGAACGGCACGTCCGCTTGAAGCTCCCAGATCATAAGCCAGATAATTGGTTGTATGGGGCATGATGGGCTCCTTGGGTTAGGAACAAAGAAGGTGAGGATTCAAAGGTCAAGAACTGTGAATTTTCAGTTGTTATTTCACAATTTGTTGGCGATATTATAAAACACAGCCACATGGTGTCAAGCTTTTCATCACGTTGTCATCTGTGAAACGTGACAAATCGACCAGAAGGAGGTTGCCATGCCGAATCGAATAGATGCAAATATTAATGGGATACGCCCTTCTCTGGCAGTGCGTGAGGATAGGCGGCAGGCCAACAATCAGGCTCAAGAACCCCAACAGGCTGCACAGCAGACAGACCGCGTTGACATTTCAGAACAGGCCCGGTTGCGCACCGAACAGGCGCGTCCGCGTGCCGGAACGGCCCAGGCCAATCCCCGAAGGGCAGCACTCAATGCCCCAAGCGCCAAACCGTCTGAAGCGGGTGAACAGGGGGCAGTTAATGGGACAACGGCTGCACGGGCAGAAGAATTGCGTGCGCGACAGGATGCGGCCGCGCGGGAGTCTGCCGAACGTCCCCCCGAACGGCCAGGCAATCTGGTTGATGTGGTGGGGTAGTTATTGTCCAAATCAAACTGGCCCGTCGATTACACAATCGACGGGCATTCTTTTTTAGGATTGATATATGCCGATTGTGGCCCATTGTGCCAATCCATTTTTGCCTTTGACAACGGTCTGGATGTACGATCAAATTCGCACCTTAAAGCATTATCAGCCGGTGGTTCTCACACAGATGGTGCAAAATCGGGATTTGTTCCCGTTTGACCATGTGTTGTCGGTCGAATCGTTGCCTTATTGGAAACGGCAGGGGTATCGGGTCTTGCGCAAAATTTGGGGCACCTATGCGGGATATACCCCATGGCTAAAAGAAATGGACGCGGTATTGATCCACGCCCATTTTGGTCAGGAAGGGTATCGCTGTCTGTCTGCAAAACAGGGTGCAGGACTGCCGATGGTCACCACATTTTATGGCATGGATGCTTCTGTGTTGCCACGGCAGAAGGTGTGGCAAAAGCGTTTTGGGCGCTTGTTTTCCGAAGGGGATATGTTTTTGGCAGAAGGCCCGTGTATGGCACAGCGCCTGGTCGATATTGGGTGTTTGCCCAATAAGATTGTGGTGCAGCATATCGGCGTGGATCTGGATCGACTTCCTTTTGTTTCTCCGGCATTGCGAAATCCGGATTGCCCAATCATTTTGACGTATGCGGCCTTTCGAGAAAAAAAGGGGCTTGTTTACGCCCTGCGCGCATTTGCTAAGATCGTTCACAACCATCCCAAAGCCCGTTTGCGAATGATTGGCGATGGCCCATTGCGACAGGTGCTCATGGCTGAAATGCAGGCCTTACAAATTGCCAATCGCGTGGATATGCTGGGGTTTTTGTCTCATGAAGCAGCTGTTGCAGAATTAAAAAAGGCTATGATTTTGTTATACCCCAGTATTACAGCTGGTGACGGAGATACCGAAGGGGGGGCACCTGTTGCCCTGATTGAGGCGCTTGCTGTGGGAACCGCGGTGGTGTCGTCTTTACATGCCGATATCCCAAACGTTGTTCCTCCGGGGAAATGCGGCTTGTTATTTGGCGAACAGGATGTGGATGGGCTGGCAGAAGGTTTGGATGCACTGTTAACAACAGAGACTTTGCGGAAGGATCTGGCCGTTGTCGGGCGGGCGCATGTGGAAAAACAACACCATCTGTTGCACCAGGCGGCAAAACTGGAAGGTTTATACGACCGTTTGATATAAAACAAAAAGCCGATCTTGCTGGATCGGCTTTTTGTTACACACGCAAATCAATGTGTTCACCATCGCATTTTTCAGACGGGAGCGGTGTTTTTTTCTTTTTGCGCCGTTTTGCAAACCGGTAAGGCTTGCGCTCGACGTAAGGATTTTCATTGGTGATGCGCGGTTTTTCTACAGAAATTGGGGCCAGCATAACAAATCACCCCCTTTGGGGGAATGGTGGCAACAGGGCTTTCTGCTTATAAAATCGGCAATATTTTCAACTTCTTTAAGGAATGAGACTGCGAATGCGAGAGGCCATTTCTCGAAGCGCAAGGCGAAGGCGCTCAATTTCTTCGGTGTTTTCTTCGACCATCAATTCGAGTGTTTCGGCAAAAGCGCGTTGTTGAACCATGAGGTCGTGGTGTTCCAGAGCACGCCGAACCGTAATGATCAGGTCATTGTTGTTCCAGGGTTTTGTGATAAATTTATATACATTTGCATGATTAATGGCATCAATGGCGATTTTGAGATCGCCATGCGCTGTTAATAAAATTCGCACGGTATCCGGGGAGATATTCTGTGCCGCTTTAAACAGGGTTATGCCGTCCATCTCTGGCATGCGATAGTCTGACAAAATGAGATCTGGTGGATCATCTTCAAGCAAGGCCAAGGCCTGGATACCATTGGATGCTTTGTTGACGCGATAGCCCCGGTTTGAAAATAAATCTTCCAGTACCAATAAAACATCGCGTTCATCATCAACCAGTAAAATGTGGTGAGTCATACAACGTTCCTTATTTTTGCAATGAATCCCCTCAATGCTAAAAGTAAAATAAACAAATTAATCGGGCAGCACAAGTTTTCCTTCTGTGGATAGATTGAGCAGGGAACAGATTGACAGGATATGCAGACATGGATATTTTGAACGAATATGAAAAAAGAGAGAGATAAACACCGAACCCAATACCAGGGGGTTTCTGTTGCGGGCATGGCTCCGGGCGGATGGGGCGTGGTTGATCAGGGGGGCAACCGCCTTCTGGTTTGGGGTGGGCTGATGGGGGATCGGCTCGATGTTCGGGTTGTGCGCAGAGAACGGGATCGCACCGAGGCCGCTATTGATCGGATCGTGGCCCGACCTATTACAACCACCTCTCCATCCTGTTCCCATTTTGACGTTTGTGGCGGGTGTTTGTGGCAGCATGTGGCCTATGAGGCCCAGTTACAATTAAAACGCAATATGGTGCAGGGGTGTTTTTTAGCCTCAGGTTTGGATGCGGATCTCGTCAAACCGTTGTTGGGAAACAAAGAGGCGTTTTTTTATCGCAATAAAATGGATTTTACCTTTGGCCCCAACCGATTGGGCCAACAGGCCCTGGGCATGTTTGAATCGCCATTTAAGGTGGGGCTGACTCAAAAATACGAAGGGGTGCCACCTGTTTTTGAAGTGGAAACGTGCTGGTTGCAATCGGATGTGGGCAATCGCATGGTGGCCTGGATACGCCAGGCCATTGCCAGTCGGCAAAAATTAACCAATGAAGCTGGAAACCTGCGGTCGCTGGTGAGACGCGACGGGAAACACACTGGCGAAATTCTGGTGCATTTTTTGGTGGGGGGGGCATGTGAGGAACTGCTGCAACCCATTGCACAGGAATTGATTCAAATTTTCCCGCAAATACGCGGGGTGTTGCTCAGCGTGAATCCCAAACGATCCAAACATGCAAAACCGACCAAACAGGTTGTGCTTGCCGGACAGGGATGGATTTTTGAACACATATTGGGATGCCACATTCGGGTTTCTGCCACGTCTTTTTTACAGGTGAACACCCAACAGGCCGAAAGGTTATATGCACAAGCTCTGGACTATGCCGAGTTAACAGATCGTTCAACTGTGCTCGATCTGTATTGTGGCACGGGCACATTGTCTTTGTTGCTGGC
>CAXNEV010000323.1:0-4895 GCA_964200925.1 Candidatus Latescibacterota bacterium
CCGATTCACCAGGATATCTGCATGCCTACCGATCTGTCTCAACACATCCAGCAAACACCTTTGTGTGATACCCATGAACACCTCGGCAAAGAATCCGACTGGACTGATAATGGCCCTGACATTTTACAGGATCTTTTTGGCAATTATGTGCCCGCGGATCTCCTCACAGCCGGGGCAACACCGGGTGCGATGAAAACACTGATGGATGCCTCTAACCCAGACTTTGTTGCGCGCTTCAACGGCATTCGCCTGGCCTGGGAAAATGCGCAGTTTACGGGTTACGGCGAAGCCGTGCGTCTGATTGCCTCAAAAATTTACGGCATGGAAGAACTCACGGCTGATGGCCTTGCCGATGCGCAAAAAAAATTGGTCGATCTGCAACAACCCGGCAATCGGTATGATCTCTTGCACAAAGTGGCCAACCTCGACCATGTGCAAACCGACGATTTTTGCTGGCCCTGTGTGCCCGATATTTCTGGCCCCCAATTTTTTCTGTATGATCTCTCCTGGGCGAGTTTCTGTGCGGGGCGCCCAGAATTTAAGGCCATAACCGAAGAAACGGGCATCACCGTGACCAACCTCCATACCCTTCAGCAGGGCATGGAAGCCATTTTTGCCAAATACGCTCCCTGTGCGATTGCTGTTAAAGCCCAGCACGCCTACAACCGCACGCTTTGCTGGCAAGAACGCACAAAAGGGGAAGCGGAACGCGCTCTGTATGCGGCTCTCGGCTCGGGCAACAAGGTATCGGAAGAAACGCGACTTTGCCTGGGCGATTGGTGCTGGGCACGCGGTGTTGAACTGGCTGTGGAACACAATTTGCCTTTTAAAATTCACACGGGATATTATGCGGGCAACAATCGCATGCCTGTGGATCGCATTAAGGCGGGTCATCTCAGCGGTCTTTTGGCCCGGTATCTCGACGCGCGATTTGTGCTCATGCACATTGCCTATCCTTATAACGACGAACTGATTGCGCTGGCCAAACACTACCCAAATATTTATGTCGATCTGTGCTGGGCCTGGGCCATTAACCCCTATGCGTCAATGGATTTTGTGCGCCGATTCATTCACGCTGTGCCCATCAACAAACTCTTTGCTTTTGGCGGCGACACCCGCTGGCCCACCAGCGCGGCTGCTTATGCGTTTCAAACGCGCCAATGGCTCACACGAGCCCTTCAAGGCGAAATAACCGACGGCCTGATTTCTGAATCCCAGGCCATTCATATTGCCACCCGTTTGATGCGCGACAATCAATATGCCTGCTTCGACATGGCAGGCACCCGAGCCGCCATTCAAAAAGCCCTGTAAAAGGAACCCAAAACACACATGTCCCAATTTCTGCGCGTGTTCACCCTCAATATCTGGAACTACAATGAACCCTGGATTCGCCGCCGCGATCTGATTGTCGAAACCATTCGGCAACACAACCCCGATATCATAGGCTTTCAGGAAATTCGCCACAGTGGTCAAAAAAACGACTGTGGAAAAAATCAGGCCCAGCAGCTTTCCGAGCGTTTGTTTGACTATTTTTACATCTATCAACCTGCCCAGCGCAACCCGGAAAAAGACCAGTGGGAAGGGTTGTCTGTTTTTTCCAAATGGCCATTTTTGTCATCCAGTTTCATCGCCCTTTCTCGCGATAGAGAAGACAGCCGTGACAACCATCAGCGCATTGTGTTGCACGCCGAACTGAAAACACGGGCAGGAGCGCTCCATTTTTTTAACACCCACCTGTCGCTCAGTCAAAAAGGCCGCAGCCGCACGGTGCGCGAAATCACCGCCTATGTGTCTCGATACGCGGGCGATTTGCCATCCATCCTCGTGGGCGATTTTAACGAGGTGCCCGATCAGGATCCCATTTGTCATATCACCCAGGAAAGCCATCTGATCGATACCTACGCGCAGGCCAACCCCGGTGATCCTGGATGGACGTTTACCGACGAAAATCCTTATGTGCAAAAAAGCAACGACCACCGGCGCGGTCATCGCATTGATTACATATTTGCCCAACCGCCAAAATCCAATAGCGGGCAATTGTTGGCGTGCTCTCGCATTGCTGATCAGCCCGTGCCCGATGGCCATTTTGCATCTGATCACTTTGGCCTTATGGCTGATTTTAACTTGAAAGGATAGGCGTGAATCCCATTGTCATGTCCACCTGGCGCTTTGGCCTTAAAGCCAACGAATCCGCATGGAAAATTCTTCAATCAAACGGTTATGCTTTGGATGCTGTTGTGGCAGGTGTGGCTGTGGCTGAGCGCGATCCGGAAGTTAAAAGTGTGGGGTATGGCGGGTATCCCAATGCCGAAGGGGTTGTGGAAGTGGATGCCGCCATCATTGATGGTCGCACTTTGGGGTATGGCGCTGTTGCCGGGCTTCAAGGCATTGCCAATCCCACCGCTGTTGCACGACTGGTTATGGAAAAAACAAATCATGTGATGCTTGTTGGAGAAGGAGCATTGGCATTTGCCCGCCAACAGGGTTTTGAAACCTGCAACCTGCTCACCGACACGGCCCGCGAAGCCTGGGAAAAATGGAAGGCAGACCGCGCTAAAAAACCCACCGATGCCCACGACACCATTGGCATGCTTGCCCTTGATCAACACGGCAATATCGCCGCCGCCTGCACGACCAGTGGTGTGGCCTTTAAACTGCCTGGCCGTGTGGGCGATTCGCCGCTTATTGGCAGTGGCCTGTATGCCGACAACGAAGTTGGTGCCGCTGCTGCAACCGGGCAGGGGGAAGAGATTGCCCGCACCTGTGGTTCTTATGCCATTGTGGAACACATGCGCCAGGGCAAAACACCGCAAGAAGCGTGTGAAGCCGTTGTGCAACATCTGATTAACCGTGTGCCCACCTCGCAAAAATTTCAAATGGCCTACCTCGCTATTGACAAACAAGGCAACTATGGCGGGGCCAGCGCCCGCACCGGGTTTTCTTATGCTGTTACCAATGTTCATGAACACCATCTTTGCGACGGGCGATATTTTATATAGATTTGCAGAGAAATGGTGTGCTGAGCACACAAACAAACATCCCAAAATATCTTCGCGATATTTTTATTTCCTCCCAAATTAAAATCATCTTACCTTTGGTGTATGTCTATCTTTCGACGTGTGGCAAATTCGGGGGTATGTCGCTTCATTCCTCTTGTTTTCTGCTGGTTATGTGTCAGGTGTTTTTTTGCCTTGTCGTTTGTTTTTGTCTGTACGCAAACTATGGCAGATGCGCAATCTGTATCACCCAAACTTTCGCAATCTGCTCCATTAGATATCACTCTGGCAAAACAATCCCTATTTGATCCCAACACGCCTCCTGATGATTGGGTGACACCTTCTGACGATTCGCTTCTGGTGATCGAAGCGTTTGACTATCCCAAGTTTGTTGGTCGTTATCCAGAAGATATCTGGGAAGGTCGTTCGGGCTGGCGTTATGCCAAAACAGATCCCGATAAAGTGTATTATAAAATTGTCAGAGAAGCTGATAACCTCTACCTTGCCGCAGAAACAAAGGGCGAAGCTGTTAATTTTGGGCGTGAAGCCAGGGTCAATTTGCGTCTTTATCAAAAATTGCGCTGGCGTTGGCGCGTACACAGTTTGCCCGAAGGGGGCAATGAAAATGACAGCGACAAAAATGACTGTGCTGCTGCCATACGCGTCATTATTGGCACCAGCCCTTTGTCTGCCAAAGCCATCAAGTATGTCTGGAGTGCTACTTTGCCACCTGCTACCGAAATTGACAGTGGCCGTTTGAAAGTGATTGTTGTTAAGGGTGGTCCCGACAAAATGGGCCAATGGGTTTGGGAAGAAGTGAACGTTTATGACGATTATGTGCGATTGTTTGGTGGTGACCCGCGCCCAGCAGATGCTTTCGGTTTGCTCACGGATTCCGACAACACCAATTCATTTGTCAAAGCCGATTACGACGATTTTATATTTCTGATTCCCCGCCCGGATAAAATTGAAATGGTTCCAGATTTTATGCTGAAAAATCCATAATATCTCTTATATTTTGAATTGATCTGCCGGCCCTGATCCGGCTTAAATGCGGAGGCACATGATGAGAAAAAAACGCCTGCTTTATGGCATCCTGTGTGGTGTTTTTATTTGCCTGCTTGTCAACAATCCGGCTGATGCCCAAAATGTTTCGGTTACAGACTACACTGTGCCAGTTAGCCGTGCCGATAACTTGCGCATCGACGGGCTGGACTTCAATTTTGTGACTGTTGGTGAAAAAATTCAGGTTGAAAACGGCGACGGGGGGCTTGTGTACAAACGGTTTTATAACTCGCTGCCTTATGCTTATTCTTTTGATTTTATTGGAACCGCTTCTTACAATCGGGAGCCTTTGGGCAACCGCGTGGGTACATTTGCAACGGATCTGGACATCAAAGTTCAAAAATACTTTCGAGAGACCAACAAATTTTTTTATTCCCTCAGCCCCAGCATTTTATATCGCAAAGATTCTGATCGTCCACAAGTTGATGTGACCGTTGGCCTGGGATATGGCCGTTTTATCAATGCTACTCCACTGCGCAAAGCCGTGCGCATTGAAGATTTTTTGATTACGGAAGGCATTATTACAAACCATTTGCCCAAAAACACCATGATCGAGCTGGGGCATATCATCGACAAAAAAGATGAGTATCGCGACCTTTACGGCGATCGCAGCTATGAAAATTACTGGTATGAAGACATGAGCAACGAGATCAACAAAACAGGTCTGGTGCTTGGCAACAAAGGCAACGTGGGTCCTATTGGCATTTTGCGCATGCGCGAAGTGCCCATTCAGGAAAACATCAACGACCGCTTTTTTGGCTGGGATGCCAGCGCCGGTGTTCAATATCAGGTGTTTACCGAAGAAAAAGGGATCAAGCGCCCCACACCAGCTAT
>CAXNEV010000324.1:0-4872 GCA_964200925.1 Candidatus Latescibacterota bacterium
ACGGAAAATAGACTTCACGTCGGTTCATCAATTTCTCTGTTCTAATGGGTGCAAATTCGATTTAACATAATGGCAAAATTTGCCGATGTTTCCACGGCATGAACAGCCCATTCGAGATCGCTATGCCCGTCAACGTTGCAACTGGGAAAAACCCTATACCGTAAACATTTTGGGCCAAAACGGTTCCGGTTCGGCTGTAAATGTCAGGCGTTCCTGGGTGGTTGGATGAGACAAAGTTAACGATCTGGCATGCAGCGCCAGTGCCCGGTTGGGAAATGGCTTTTGTGCCCCATATTTGAGATCGCCCAACAAAGGATGTCCAATGTAGGAAAACTGTACGCGTATTTGATGATGCCGCCCCGTGTCCAGATCAATGTGCACCCATGACACATTTTGCGCATAACCCAATCGCCGAAAAGACAATTCGGCCCGCTGTCCTTCGGGGGCAACCACCACGCGGCTTTTCGATTGCCGCCGCGCCAGATAATGCACCAGATGCCCCTGCTCAGGAGTTTCGCCCTGCGCCAGCGCCCAATAACACTTTTCAATTTCCCGCGTGCGAAACTGCGCCGACAACCGCGAGGCCGCCTTTGATGTGCGGGCAAATACCATCACCCCCGACGCAGGCCGATCCAGCCGGTGCACCAACCCCAAAAACACGTCGCCCGGTTTGTTGAATTGCGCCTTGAGAAACGCCTTGCCCATTTCAAGCAGGGTCACATCACCTGTTTGATCACCCTGCGCCAGCATTCCGGCGGGTTTGCGCACCACCAGCAAGTGGTTGTCCAAATGAAGCACATCCAGAGCCATAGATGCCGTTAAATTTACAATTTTTTGTCCCTGTAAAGTGGAAAAAAACAAAGCGCCTGTTATTCACTCAAAAGCGACACATTCACAGGTTGGCACGTTCACACGTTAAAACGTTAAAACCTGCAAACGTTTCAACGTGCCGTTTTTGTGTATTCCGTATTCCCCATGTCTTTCCGGCATCAATTTATCCGTTGACCCGCGCGCACAAATCGGCTATGCTGTGACATTCAAACAAAACCATTGCGATTTAACGAATCTGCGAACCAGCGGGTGCGCGAAGCGCAGGTTTCCAAAGGGAATGCACCGAACCTGTGGGTGACGCGAAGCGGCAAGATTCCCGAAGGGAATGCACCGAAGGTGCCCCACTGCTCACGAACGAAGTGAGTCACTGCCCCGCTGCTCACGAGCGAAGCGAGTCATCTGGCAAATCCCGTCCGACCCCTTTCATCTATTTATTGATGCCCATGACCTGTTTCCACATCGAGGAAGATCACCCATGAAACCCATTTTTGCCTGTTTGAAATACAGCATGTTTGTGTGGGTCATCACAACCCCCCTTCATGCAGATGAGACCCTCAAACAAAACGCCATTTTAACCATGCAAAAAGCCACACAATATTTTCGCACTCATGTGGCAACACAAGGGGGTTATTTGTGGAATTACAAAACCGATTTTACGCTTCGAGAAGGCGAAGTGAATGCCAGCCCGTCCACCATCTGGGTTCAACCGCCCGGCACCCCATCTGTTGGTTTGGCCTATCTGCATGCTTTTGAAGCCACCAAAGACACCCTCTTTCTCAATGGGGCCATTGAAACAGCCCATGCCCTCACCTATGGGCAACTGGCCTCTGGTGGGTGGGATTATCTGATCGATTTTGACCCCGAAAAAAGCAAACAATGGCATTATCGCCGCGATGTGGAAGCCGGAGATACCCTTACCGGCAAACGCCGAAACCGCACCACACTGGATGACAACAACACACAAAGTGCCTTGCAATTTCTCATGCGCATTGACAAAGCTCTCGCTTTTAAAAATCTCGACATCCACCGGGCCGTTTATTATGGCCTTAGTGCATTAATTGCTGCGCAATATCCCAACGGAGCCTGGCCACAGCGATACGATGACGCGCCCAACCCCGAAAAATTCCCCGTCAAAAAAGCCCGTTATCCCGACACATGGTCGCGCGAGTTTCCGCAACAGCGGTATCTCACTTATTACACATTTAACGACAACACCATTGCCGATATCATCGAAACCATGGTCATGGCCCACAAAATCTATGGCGACGCACAATTTCTCGACGCGGCCAAACGCGGGGGCGATTTTATCATCCTGGCGCAAATGCCCGATCCCCAACCGGCCTGGGCACAACAATACAACCTCGACATGGAACCCGCCTGGGCCCGCAAATTTGAACCCCCTGCCATCACCGGAGGTGAAACCTTTGGCATCATGCAGGCGCTTTTGGATCTCTATCTTGAAACCGGTGAACCGCGCTTTCTCGACCCCATTCCCAAAGCCCTCGACTGGGCCAAACGCTCCCGATTGAGCGATGGCCGTATGGCGCGTTTTTACGAACTCAAAACCAATACCCCGCTGTATTTCACCAAAGACTATGTGCTCACCTATGACGATTCCGACATGCCCACGCACTACGCCTTCAAAGTGTCGGGCAACCGCATTGAAAACATTGAAACCCTTTACAACCAGATCAAAGAAAAAGGCATGGAAGCCGTTTTGGCCAAACGCAACCGCCCGTCAAATATCGATCCAAAAGACGTGCAAAACATCATCCAAGCCCTCGACGATCAGGGCCGATGGATCGATCAGGGCCGTTTAAAAACACCCGAAAACCGCAACGAGACCATTCAGGCCGATATGCTGTCCACACGCACGTTTATTCGCAACCTGACATTGCTGGCACAATATGTAAAAAGTCAAAACTGAAATTTTTCCCTGAAGGATTTTTCCATGCGATCTTTGATCATCCTCTTCATCTTTGCCCTTGCCGGAGGTTCAGCCATGGCCGACGAACAACCCTTGAATCGAAACGACATGCGCCGTGAAATGGCTCGTTTGCACGAAGAACTGTTGCGCTTGAAAAAACAAATCGAACAGCTTTCGGGAAACAGCGGTATCGCCCGTCCCATGCCCGATTTTAAAACCCTGCAAGATGCCCCTGCCACCGAATTAACACAACCCGTCAAACAGGCCCTCATGGACCTAACACGATCCATTAATCGGTTGCAAAAACGTTCCGCACCACCCCCTCCCGCCCAGATGCAGCACCTATCTGCAAAAATCGGCACACAAATCCTCACCGTGCCCGAAGGTATTCACAATCGGTCTTTTACACTGGCCAACCTCGGCACCGAAACCGTTCACAATCCCCGCATCATCGTCAACAACCAGTGCAACTGGTACAGCACCCCGGATATCCTCAATGAAATTTTACAACCCGGCATGAACAACCGCGACAAAGCACTTGCCATCTGGCAATTTCTCGTTCAAAATCGCTACCACGGCTATCCCGCTCACCACGACATCGAAATTCACGACCCCGTTCGGTTTCTCAATGTTTATGGGTATGGCTTTTGCGACGATGCCGCCACCAATTTTATGGTATTATCCGAACAGGCCGGTGTTCGCGCGCGCGTTTGGGGGCTAACCGGCCATGTTGTGCCCGAAGCCTTTTTTGAAAACGGATGGCACATGCTCGATCCCGATGGCGAAATTTATTACCTCGATGACGACGGCCACACCATTTCCAGCATTCAAACCCTCGAACAACGCCCCGACATCATTCGCAAATATCCAAGCCCCATTTACACCGATGCTCAAAAACTCATCGACATTTACACCACCACACACGACAACAAAATTACCGAATGGTATCGCGAAAAATCCGAAGCCACACACACCCTGTCTTTTTCTCTGCGCCCCGGCGAATCGCTCACGCGCAACCGGGACAACAGGGGCCATTATTTTTCCAGTGAGTATCTGTCTGAACCCAACCGTTATGGCAATGGCCTTTTTGTATTTGAACCCCTTTTTGAAAACGATCTCTATCAAAAAGGGGCCGAAAGTGTTCAAAACCTCCAGGTTCATACCGTTGGCAAAATCCCCAGTTTGTCATCCTCAAACGGCAACCTGACCTATCGTTTTGCCAGTCCCTATCCTTATCTCGACAGTCAGGTTGCGCTGTCGGGCAACGGTCATATCACCCTGTCGTTTTCTGAAACAGGCGAGGCATGGACAGAAATTCAGTCTGCCGATCTACGAGGCGATCTCACCATACCCTTTGGCGGATATTTGCAAAACGGGCATGGGCGTCCAACCTACAGCTATTATCTCAAATTGACCCTTGACGGCGACATTCAAAATTTGCGTTATGAAAGCACCATTCAGGTTGCCCCACAATCGCTGCCCGTTTTAAAACCCGGCAACAACACCGTTCAATACATCGATGATTCACAAAACAATCAGCCCGTGCGCATTTCTTTTGGATATGACCTTGAAAATCCCAAATAGAAAGGGAAACCCATGCCTGCCCTTGAAACTCGCCGTTTAGGTCGCACCGAAATGACCCCCAAAGCCCTCGGACTGGGCTGTGCTTTTTTTGGATCAAAAGACAGCGTCACCGATCAAGATGCCATTTCCGGCGTGCGACGCGCCATTGAACTGGGCATCGACTTTGTCGATACGTCTCCCCTTTACGGCGAAAGCGAACGCCGTGTGGGATTGGCACTTGAAGGAGGCTGGCGCGACAAAGTGTATTTGCAAACCAAAACCGGCACCCACCCGCAACACCGCCACGACTATTCGGCCAAAATCACGCGCTGGAGCGTTGAAAACAGCCTCAAACTGCTCAAAACCGATTATTTCGACTCCGTGCTCATCCACGACCCGCCCGATATTGAACTGGCCCTCAAACCCGGCGCCGCGCTTGATGAACTGCTCAATATGAAAAACGAAGGCCTCATTGGCCACATCGGCATAGGCGTGCGATCTCACGACTTTCACATTCGCGCCATCAAAACCGGCCACATCGACCTGGTGCT
>CAXNEV010000325.1:0-4853 GCA_964200925.1 Candidatus Latescibacterota bacterium
ACCAAAAAAGAAGGCGATTTCTTGGGCTGCATTTTCGGAACAGTCAGATGCATGTACGGCATTGTTTTGAATGTTGGTGGCAAAATCTTTGCGAATGGTGCCCGGCGCAGCATTTTCAGGATTGGTGCTGCCAATAACTTCGCGCAAAAAAACAACGGCATTGTCGCGTTCAAGCACCATAGGCACACATGGCCCGGAAGTCATAAAATCAATCAGGTCGTTATAAAAGGAGCGTTCGCGATGCACAGCATAAAATTCGGCGGCCCGAGCCTGGGTGAGGTGCATTTTCTGTAATTCAACGACTTTAAACGATTTTTCTTCAAGGCGGCGAATGATTTCACCAATGACATTTTTTGCCACAGCATCGGGTTTGATGATCAACAGGGTGCGTGCCATAAACTCTCCACAGGTTGGTTCAAAATTGATTTTCACCAGGTGTAAATTTGTGTATCAGACTGAAGATGAAGAAGATAGGATTTATGGTTTTATTTGTCAACCCCATTTTATGACAAAGACTTAGCAGAGTGGGTTTTGTACAAGAAAGAGGTTGACAGAAGTCCGATAGGGTCGTTTTATTACACCGCTTTAGGGCGAATAGACGATTTGCTGATTCGCTGATGACTTGTTTCGCTCGTGATCAGCGGGGCACCTGCGGTGTGTTCCTTTCGAGAACTTGCCTGCGGCACTCGTTGATTCGGGAATCTTGCCGCTTCGCGTCCACCCACCGATTCGCAAAATGAATAGAAACTGTATTTTTTTCCTTTAGATACCGCCATTTTATGAGTGCCATTATTCCGTTTTTAAAGAACAAAGTGGTTTTTATAACAGGAGCCACAGGGTTTCTGGGCAAAGGTGTGGTGGAAAAACTCATGCGCCATGTGCCCGAAATTGGCCGTATTTATCTGTTGATTCGTCCCCAACACCGCGAATCGGGTAAAAAGATCAGCGCCGATGATCGGCTGGTAAGCAAAATCTGGATGTCGGACGCTTTTGCCCGGCTAAGAGAACAATTGGGCGACCGCTTTGAAGGGGTAATGCGCGAAAAGCTGGTGGCTGTAGCAGGTGATTTGACACAGGAACGACTGGGCATTGATGCAGAATTATATGACCGATTAACCCGCGAAGTGGATATTATTATCAACAGTGCTGCCACGGTGGTTTTTGACGAACCCATCGATCTGGCATTGGAACAAAATACATTGGGGCCACAGCGGGTAATGGCTTTTGCCAGGGCGTGCCGCAATGCTATTTTTGTGCATGTGTCAACGGCTTATGTCAATGGGCGACAGAAGGGGAAAATATATGAATTTCCCCCCATACCCGGGCAAACCGTGGCACAGTTAATAGATGGTGACAAAGCCCTCTCTTTTGATCTGGAAGGTGAAATTGCGGCCATCCAGGCATTTGCCCGCGACATTGAAATGGCCTCGCACGCACCGGATTTAATGGCCGATTTTCACAAATTGCTCAACCGGCAAGACCGCGGCAAGCGGATTACAGAACACCGGCGCACACATCAGGTGGAAGCTTTGCGACAGCGCTGGAAACGAGATCGGATGGTAAAACAGGGCATGCAGCGGGGGCGTGAACTGGGCTGGCATGACAGTTATACGCTAACCAAGGCAATGGGTGAGCAGTTGATCGTGAAGAACCGGGGCAATTTGCCCACAGTGATTGTGCGCCCATCAATTATTGAAAGCAGTTTGTCCGATCCCGAACCCGGCTGGTTAGACGGGTTAAAAGTGGCCGATCCATTGATTGCCCATTATGGCAAAGGTCGGTTGCCCGATTTTCCAGCGCGCCCCGATGTGGTATTAGATGTGATTCCGGTCGATATTATCGTGAGTGCCATTGTGGGGCTTTTGCCCACCATTGCACAAGAACCCAATGTGAAGATATACCATGTGGCTACAGGATCGGAAAATCCCATGCGCGTGGGCGATATGGTTCGGCTTGTTTATGAATATTTTCTCAAAAACCCCATGCGTGATCGCCACGGCAATCCCATTGTGGTAAAACCCTGGAAATTTCCAAGTTTGGCACAATTCCAGCGGCATCTCAAATATCGCTATCAACTGCCGCTGAAATCGTTGATATGGATGGTTGACCATGTTCCTTTTGGCGATTTTTCAAAACAAAAACGCCGGTTGTCATTGATAGACGCCACGCTGGAAAATGCCATGTCTTTGAGCGATATTTATACGTCGTATGTGCAACTGGATTGTGAGTTTCAAATAGATCACATGCAACAGCTTCATCAGGCCATGAATGAGGAAGACCGCAAAATTTTTAACTGTGATGTGTCGCGCATTAACTGGCCAGAATACATTCAACACATTCACATTCCAGGACTGAAACGGCATGTGTTAAAAGCAGGTGATGAGTTAGGCAAATAGACGACTTGGAGATTCGCTGATGACTTGTTTCGCTCGTGATCAGCGGGACACCTTTGGTGTGTTCCCTGCGGGAATCTTGCCGCTTCGTGGCCCCCACCGATTCGCAGACACCCTATGGCGCTCAATTCTACAGACAACCGCATGTTGCACGAGATACTGCTGGACGATGTGAACCAGATGCTGGTGGTCTATGACCAGGCAGTTCAGCAATTGCTCGAAGCCATTCGGCACGACGGTTATTTTGATGATCTCGACCCCGATGCACTCATCTGGCCCAAAAGCCAGAGCGATTCGGGGTCGATTGATCTGGATGGGCTGGTTTTTCGCGCCCGGCTCATCGACGCCATTTATCGGGGACTGCCTGCCATTCGCGATGCGCGATTGGCAGAGGCCCATGAAAAATTTGCCAAATTGATGCCGCACTATCACGCAGGCAACCGGATCTATTTGCAAATCAAGCGACAATTTGTGACCCGTGGAGCAGGTGATGCACCAGACTTTCTCAAATTGTACCAGTCGCTGTATCTGGACGCGCTGGTCAAAGGTGAATTGCACGCCCCACCTGCGGTGGAAGCCGCACTGGCACAGGTAAATATTATGCAGGTGCCTTTGTCTCATGCCCAGGCGGTGGCAGAGGCCTTATCAAAAGTAGAAGTCAGCGATGATTCGCGCTGGCAAGAAACGTATGAATATGTTCTGGAAGACCAGAGCGTTTCGGGCACCTTGCACACCCTGCTACAAGATGTGGCTCAGCGCACCCTCGATTTGATTGCCGCCGGTGGATTGTTGGCAGCGCGATATAATTATCTGACCAATTTTGGGTGGTTTGGCATTTCGGTTTGGAAAGTCATCGCCGATGCCGATGTGGCATTGTATCGTTTGGGCAAAGGGGCTGATCAGGCAGCATTGAATGAATTGACCAATCGTTTGTATCGCATTAAAGCGATGTTGATCGAGTTTTTACAGGCCCATCAGGAATCGCCAACCCAGATGCGTCCCAATGCGTACTGGTATGGACAGGAATACAGTTATCTCACGCGTGACATGATCGATTTAACACGCGCGATTTTAAAACAAACAAATCATCTGCTCCAAAACCAGGGAATGAGCGATGTGTTGGAAGCCCCGTCCCTGTTAACCGATACGGCAGCAGGCCGGTTTTTGGAATATCCACAGGTAGGGCGCAAGGGAAATTTTTCCAAATTACAACGCATGGTGCGATTTGCACGCTGGATGGCGGCTTCCTGGACATTGGGTCGGTACAAACAAAAATTGTTGAAAACAGAACCCGATGACATCCGTCGGCGAGAGAACGGCTGGCAGGGTTGGTTGAATTGGAGCCAAAAAACACTGCGCATTTTTAATGTGCAGGTGGATATATATATTGATCCGCAGTTTGAGGCCGTGGCCGATGAATTGCGCTTAAATGTCGATGACAACAAAGTCATCTTTTTGCCAACACATCAAAGCCTGTTCGATCAGCCCCTCATGTATCGCGTTTTGCAATCGCCCGAATTTTTGCATGCCATGCACTGGAAACGGCCCGAACCGTGTGTCATTTTGGCCCGCACCGGCCTGGCGCGGTCGGGCATTAAAATTGGCAAAAAACAGATCACGCAGTTTGGCGTGTCATCTGAAGATTTTGACCATTTGTTAGAAGCCGTGGATGGATACGTTCTGCTTGAAAAATCCAATGCCACCGGGCATACCACACAGCGTGTGGCCAAAGCGCTATCCGAGCGACCGGGCATTATTTATCCCATGGCCACAACAGCGGCCTTCCCCATTCAGCAATTTCCCATGCAGCACGGTGTATTTGCACAATTGCCGCAAGACGTGGTCATTGTGCCCATTGCTTTTCGCGGCATTCACGCACTGTGGCCCAAATGTCCCAAAGGCAATATGGATATTCATCCTGGGCGTGTGGAGGTGTGGGTTTCACCCCCCATGCTGGGTGAAACCACGCTGTTGCCCAAGCGGCGGTCATTGCGCATACAGGCCGAAGCAGCCGCGCTGTTTCTGGCGGTTCATATTGCCACACTGTTGAATCCAGAAGACTCACATGGGCGTTGACCCGACACCATAAAGGGCAAAACATGTTTGAATGGCTGTTGTTCATCCTTGTGACCACACTGGTATTGGGGCGCACCCGGCGGGTCTTTGCCGAAACAGATTCATTTTTTGACCGATCCGAAGGTGCGCGTTTTGCACACAAATGGGGCTACCAGGACACCCGGTTTGAATTTGACGATCCGCGCACGGTGCGCGTAACGGGCAATCGGTATCCGTTGTGCGGGTATCGTATGCCGGGGTTTTTGCCGTTTGTAGAAGAAATTTTGCAAATATCCATCACGCCGGATATGGCGGGGAAAGAAATGGTTTACCGCGATTTGCCCGCACCCAAATTGTCAACGGGATTTTTAGAGGCCATTCGGGCAATGCTGATGGAAAATCAGG
>CAXNEV010000326.1:0-4832 GCA_964200925.1 Candidatus Latescibacterota bacterium
ATTGCATTATCGGGCATTGTCACTTCTAAATCGATTAAAACAGCCGGCGATGAATTGACCGATGCAATTGTGCAGTTTATGAAGCGCAAACACAACCTGCTGGTTGGCCAGCGAACAGCCGAACAGCTTAAATGCGCCATTGGATCGGCTGGTATGCTTGATGAAGAATTGCAGCATACATGTCGGGGCCTGGAGTTGATACAATCGATTCCCAAAACCATTCTGGTGGATTCAAGCGAAATTGCCGAAGCGCTCAGTGAGGCAGTTAGTGCCATCATTGATGCTGTGCGCCAAACACTTGAGCAAACACCGCCAGAATTGGCGGCAGATATTTTAGATCGCGGCATTATTATGACAGGCGGTGGGGCCTTGCTTCGCGGATTGGATCGGCGGTTGGTTGAAGAAACCAGCTTACCCGTTATTGTTGCAGATGATCCCTTAACCTGCGTGGTGCGTGGGACAGGCAAAGTGCTGGAAGACCTCAATCACTATCAAAAGGTGCTTGAATAGTTCATACCATGCAGCGATTCTATGATTTTTTGGACACCCATCGAGGTTACGTAACTCTGGGTTTGACGGTTTTGCTGTCTTTGGTGATGTTGTCGCTTGATAGCAATTCCAAGCTTCAGTTTGCCCGTGGGGTAACGGCCAATTTATTGTCGGTGGGCCATTGGGTGTTTGCCTGGCCCATGGAGCTTTCAGATTTGCGGTTTGAAAATGGGGTGTTGCGCGAGCAGAACATGCGATTGTCTTTGGAATTGCTTCGTTTGCGCGAAGACCGGCTTGAAAATATACGCCTTCAAAAATTACTTGCTTTTAGATCTGAACAGGCCTATCCCGAAGCCTATCTGGCAACCAAGGTGATCGCTCGCAATCCGGGGCGCATTTCCAATACCATTTTAATTGATGCCGGTTTGAGCCAGGGCGTATTAAATCGCATGCCGGTTGTTACGGCAAATGGCTTGGTTGGCCGTGTGCTTGAATCGCACACCGAAACAGCGGTTGTGCAATTGTTGCTCGATCGCAATTGTCGCGTCAGCGCAGTGGTACAGCGCGAAGGGCGCACCCAGGGCATTGTGATGTGTGAAGAGGGCGTTTTTTATTTAAAGGATGTGCTTGTTCGCAGTGACATTGAGGAGGGGGATTTGGTTGTGTCGTCGGGGCTTGGTGAAATGTTTCCTAAGGGGTTGTATATTGGGCGCGTGGCTTTTTTTGGTGAAGAGGTGCAAGGATTATTTCGCGAAGTCATTTTGACTCCGGGTGTAGATTTTGGAAATTTAGAAGAGGTTTTTGTGCTTAAAACGATAACTCGTTTTTGATCGTGATCAGTTTTGGAAATGACAAAAAAAGCCGCGACAAAAGTCGCGGCTTTTTTAAATTTTATAGCTGAATTTTCTTTTTGAGTTCCTTCATGGCTTCACCTTCTGGAGATTTTTTGTAAAAGGTATCCAGAGGGTAACACCCTGAAATGATGCCATTTCGGGGGGCTGTGGTGCAATCGCTAAAGGTGCGGCAAATTTTGCGTTTGACCATTTCACCCTTGTTGAGCACGTCCAAAGGCAAATCGGGATAAGACAACACCATGCGGCCCAGTCCGATAAAATCGACCAAACCTTCGCGCACGAGATGTTGCCCAACGTGGGGCAAAAATTCCTGGAGGTAAGAATAAGCTGTTCCAACAATCAGCAGATCGGGGTAATGGGTTTTGATCTGGCCCACAATATCGATTTGCCTGGCCACACCCACTAAGGGATCTTCGGGAGGTTGATAACCATCACTGGGCGGAAAGTATGCAGGGCGCTGGATGTGTGGATTATAATAGGGACTGCCTGCCGACAGGTTCACCAATCGAATATTGAGATTTTGCAACAGATCGAGAAATTTAAAGGTTTCAGACAGATTGACTGCCACAGGGTTTTGTTCATCAATGCCAAATCCGTAGTGGTATGGAAGGCAGGTTGAAAAATCCTCTGGAATGCCAGGGCCGAGGTTTTTGCCTTCAGATAAATCTGGATCGGGTTTAAAAGGCACAAAATCAAAAGCACTGAGGCGCACGCCAAGAAGCAGGTTGGGGCAGGTGGCGCGTATGCCTTCGACAATTTCGCGCAAAAATCGCGTGCGGTTTTCAAAAGACCCCCCATAAGGCCCTGGCCGTGTATAGGCGCTTAAAAATTCATGGCCCAAATATCCGTGGCAGTGTTTGATATCGACAAATTGATAACCCAAATCGCTGGCCATTTGTGCGGCTTTGATATAGTCGGCAACGATGCCTTTGATATGGTCATCTGACATAACTGCATCACCAGAAGTGATACCAAACTTTCGGTCGAGAATGGGGTGGCGATACACAATGCGCGGTTCCATCTTTTTTTTATCATAAGGCCTGCAAAAACGGCCCGAATGAGTCAATTGCAAACCCACGAGCAAGTCGTCGGTGTTTCCCACATGATCTTTGTGCGCATCAAGCAGCGTTTCGCGCAGTTTTCCCAAACCGGCTTTGCTGTGTTCGGCGGCATAAAGCTGGTTGGGGTTTGCCCGACCTTCGGGGCGCACGGCAACGGCTTCACCGCCCCAGATCAATTTTGCCCCGCTCAGGCCAAAATTGTGCCATCTGCGAAGGGTGTATTCCGAAGGGTTGCCGTCTGTTTGGGCATCCCATCCCTCCATGGGATGAATGCAGAAGCGGTTGCCATTGGTGAGGCCATCACATTTGGCTGGTTGTGCAAGCGGCGATAGGGGAGATTTAATGATCTCGTCATCACAAGGCAAAACAATGCCCAAACTGGCAACGTGTTTGCGGAAATCGCCAACAGTTTTGTGGTGTCCAATGCGAATGAAGCGTTCCGGGGGCATAACAACTCCTTGGTCAATAAATCGTTTGCGTTTGCAGCGTCAGAGACCTATGAATATAGCAAAGGACGATTTGATAGGCAATTATTATACGTGGTTTTAGACGATGAAAGGAGTTTTGTATGGCAGCGGATAAACGCGTAAAAATTGTGGTTCCAGGAGACAGCCCGGTTCAAATTGCCGGATCGCCGCATCTGGACAAACTGAAACCCTATGGCGATGTTGTACTGTATTCAGACCGGCCTGGATCGGTAGAAGAAAAAATAAACCGCGCTCTGGATGCCGCAGTTATTATGAATACACGTGGGGCTGTTACTTGGGGTGAGCCGGAATTTAGCCAGTTGCCAACGTTAAAAATGATTACGAGTTGTTCTATTGGCACCGATATGTTTGACCTGGAGGCTGCGCGCAAACATGGCGTGGTGATTTGCAATCAACCCGGGCGAACAGCCCCGGTGGTGGCCGAACACATGTTTGGGCTCATGTTTTCCTTGGCCAAAAGAACCGCTTTTTTAACCGCACAAATGAAAGCCGGACACTGGCCGCGCATGAACAATATAATGCTTCAGGGCAAAACCTTGGGCATTATCGGCACCGGCAATATCGGGGCTGAAATGGCGCGATTGGCGCGCGCCATTGGCATGAATGTGATTGCCTGGACTTTTCACCCAAGCCCGGAACGCGAACAGAAATTGGGTGTGAGGTTTGTGGAACTGGACACGTTGTTAAAAACGGCCGATGTTGTCAGTTTGCATGTGGCATTGACCAAGGACACACGCGGATTGATTGGCAAACGAGAATTGAACTTGATGAAAGAAGGCGCTCTGCTGTTAAATGGGGCACGCGGGGCCATTGTGGATACTGCGGCACTATCAGAGGTTTTGAAATCAGGGCATTTGGGAGGAGCGGGAATGGATGTGTATGATCAAGAACCCCCCCCTGTGGATCATCCGCTGTTTTCATGTGACCAGGTGATCCTCACGCCGCATTGTGCCGACATGACTCCTGAAGGGGTTGATTGGCTCAATTCGGGTGCGGTTGAAAATGTGATTGCCTTTTTAGAAGGGCGTCCCAAAAACCGGGTGACGTGAGAAAACATGTTCCACACCGGGCAAATTCTTCCAACCTGAGGGCTGTTTACACAAGGCTTTCAGGTTTTTTGTTGTTGAATTTTAGCGGGTTTGGTTTGACGTTTGATATTGGCACAAGGTTCGCTTAACAAAAAGGCATCGCGGAATATTAATCACCCTGTCGAAGAAAAAGGATCATCCCAATGCCTCTGTCAGAAAGTGTGACCCTTGCCCGATCTGCATCGGGACATGCCCCAATGCGGTCTGGGATTTTTGATCCGCTGGATGTCAGTGCCACGGGGCTATCGGCACAGCGCCGGAAGTTGAATGCCATTGCCAGCAACATTGCCAATGTGGATACCTCGCGCACCGAAGAAGGCGGGCCTTATAAACGCAAGAGTGTGATTATGATTGAATCCCCAAGGCTTTCCCGATTTCGCAATATTCTCGAAGGGGAACAAAACCGTTTGTCGAATACCAATGCCAGCCATTTGCCCGGTGGGCCAGAACCCACTATGGATGAACTCTTAGGATCGGGTGTTGAAACGGCAGAAGTGCGTGAAGAACCTGTTGAACCCCGATTGGTTTATGACCCGGCCCACCCGGATGCCCGTGAAGATGGGTATGTGGTTTATCCCGATATTAATGTGGTGACCGAAATGGTCGATATGATTTCGGCTTCTCGCGCCTATGAAGCCAATGTGACGGCCATGAATGCCTCAAAAGCCATGATAATGAAAGCACTTGAAATGTAACTCCCTCCACGAATCTGACCACATAGGCAGGATTGAAGCTCCCTCTTTAAATTCTGCTTCCCCCAAAAAATCAGCAACCGACACATGTTCTTCCTCGTCGGTTGCTGATTTTTTTTAACAGGTGGGTTTACCTCCGCCCGTTTTATTTGGCCTGAAT
>CAXNEV010000327.1:0-4802 GCA_964200925.1 Candidatus Latescibacterota bacterium
GTCCTGAATGCGTTCCACATCTACCGCATTTTCAGGATCGTGCAAATCGCCGGCCATATCATGAATCACAGCATCGCTCAGCCCACGCACATCCGAAGCAATCCGAGGCGGTAACGCCTGTTCTTCAGGCAGCCCGAGATCGGCTCGAAACGCTGCTGCAATTGCTTTTTCAATTCGGGTGCGATCAAACGACACCACGCGCCCATCGCGTTTTCGCACCATAAAATCTACCGATGCCTGAACGGCTTCTTGGACTGCTACGACCATGTCGCCCTCCTGAAAATGCCGACAAAACGACCTTTTTAGAGACATCAAGCCCACTGCCTCTATGTTGAACAAGGACAAAAAGAACCCGATACCGCAAGAAATACCAAGACCTTTTTGCGGGAAATACCCATCAATGAACAACCACACCATGTAGGGAAAGGGGGATACCGATAACAAACGCGAAGGGAAAACACAGGTGAGAGATCCCGACCGCAGATGTGGGGAGAATCTGTGGCTGTAAGATCCAGTTTTCCGTTGCAAAACCACCGACGCAGAACTTGAAAAAAAATTTCGCGTTTGCACCAAACAGCACACCCGGCAAATGCTGTATTACTTACAGGTAAGCACAATATATGGTGGTTTTTAACAAAAGTCAACGCAAAATGTATGCAAATTATCACACAGATACAATTGGTTGTATCTGTGAAGGTTAGGGCAAAAATGGGCTTATCTGGAGGCAAAAAGGTTCATGTACATGAGCGCATCTTGGCAATGCAATAAAAAATTGAGCCTTTTTATATCAGAACCCTCCACAAAAGGAGCCAACCCCGTGAAAGCCAGCATGATGGAACTGGGCGACCTCATTTATTTTGGGTTTTAAACCATTTCACAAAGAGTCCACATGTCGGCGACGCTTTTAACAGGTCGCCGAATTTATTTGGAACACCAGCATGCGGTCTTGCATCTCATCCGATCCCAATGTATATTCCGGCACAAAAATATCTTCCCGTTTTTGACATAGGAAAATCCCGTGCGTTTTACCTGCGAACAACTTGCCGAATACCGCGAACATGGATATGTCATTATTCCCTGTCCTTTTCCCAGCAGTCTGACCGATGCATGTATGGCAGCATTTGAAAAAGTGGCCGAAAACCCGCACCCGGAGGAGGATGGCAAAAAAAACCACTACCGTCTGCGCCCCCAAATGCCCGATTCCTACTGGAGCAAACTCGACCATTCTTTGCCCTTTTTGCAGATCGAACTGCACGCGGAAATTGTCGAACTGGCCCAACAACTTGAAAACGACAAAAATATCTACTTCCGAAACGGCGGCATCAACGAACTGGCCCCCAATCGGTGTTTCCTCTGGCACCGCGACAGCGAAATCGAATATGTCGAATACATGCACTATTTTTCAGGTGCCACCAAACAAAATGGATGCCTGCGCGTGGTACCCGGCAGTCACATTGGCCCGGTTGATCCCTTCACCGAACAGGTCAATATTTTGCGCAATCAACGCGGCGACAAAAATCCCACCACGGGCCAGTCTTTTCCGGATGTCGAATTGCCCAATGAAATATCTCTCGAACTCAATCCCGACCAGATGATCGTGCGCAGTTCGCGCATCTACCACGCCACTTGGGTCAACAATACCCCTCAAAGCCGCCTCATGCACCACTGGCTCTTTCGCCCGGCCCACACACAAAATCATCGCTTTCACTTTGAAAACTATCTCACACCCGAACTCATCCAACACCTCACGCCCGAACAACACAAAGTGCTATGGCTCAACCGCGAATTTGATATCGACCCCCGATATCTCAAAGAACGCGAACGAGAAGATGGCCGGATGTTCTGGTCTGTGATCTAAATATGCAACACACGCCGCATGCCGTCCTGCCTTTTGCCCCACGACTTTGTTTTTACTTTGCATTTTGCACTGCATTTTACTTGTTATTTCTCTTTTCTCCCATCCACGCCATACCACTCACCATTCGCCACATTGCCATTGAAGGCAACACGCGTACCCACACCAGCATCATTCAACGCGAGCTGCTTTTCCAATCGGGCGATTCACTCGACACCCTCAAAATTGCAGAGACCGAACGCAACCTGCGCAAACTGTATTTTTTGGGCAATGTCCATATCTCCATTCAAACAGATAGCACATGGGCCGATGTAACTGTTCGCATTCAAGATCTGTATGCCCGCGCACTGTCACCGCTTTTATCAGGCAATATCAACGAACTCAGTTATGGCCTCACCGCCCTTGATTTCAATTTTTTGGGACGCGGTCAAACCGTTCAACTCACCGGTTTTCACGATGCCATCACCGGCAACAGCGCCCGGTTATATTATCGCAACCCCCGCCTGTTGGAATCGCGCCATAATTTTACATCCGATATCGAAATTGCAGACGAAGGTCATTTCCTGTATTTCTCAGTCAATCAGCCTTTTTACACACTTTCAACATCCGGCAGTTATGGCATCGCCATTTACGACCAGCAACAAATCGAACGACGCTACAGGGGTGGTGCTCTCACCGCACGCTACACAGACCGTATATCCGGCGGCAGTGTTTATCTCATACGCTCCTATGGCAACCGCATCAAAATGCGCCCCGGCATTCAGGTGAATTTCTCTGATCGTCGGTTCACACCCGAACCAGGCTACACATATGCCCCGCAAAACCGCCGGCGCGTTTTGCCATCTGCCCTGTTTACCCTGTGGCAACCCCACTATGAAAAACAGACCTTCGTGCGCGAACTGGGGCGCATCGAAGATCTGCAAATGGGAAGCTGGATCACCACATCCATCGGTATCTCATCTACCGCTTTAGCCTCCAATCAAAATTTTATTTTTTACCGCCTGCAACTCGTCCCGCGATATCAGTACAACAACACCTTTTTCTTTTCTGAAATTTCTGTCAATGGCCGACTTCAAAACAGCAGCTATGCCGATCTGCTCACCCATGCCGAACTGTCCATTTACACCCGCATTCGAACCATTCATGTAATTGCATTCCGCGCCCGTTTCGACGCCCTTGCACGCCCCGAAGATGCCAACCAGCTTCTGTTGGGTCTCACCAATGGCCTGCGAGGATACACACCGCGCCGCTTTGATGGCACGCACCGCTACACCCTCAACCTTGAAGCCCGCCCCACCCTGTATCAACAGTCGCGTTTCACATTGGGTGCGGCAGCTTTTTTCGATGTAGGCGATGCCTGGACGTCGTCCAGCCCTTCATTCAACGCCGCCGCCGGATTGGGTCTGCGGCTGGCCTTTGCGCAAGTTTATGATCAACCTATTTTGCGCACCGATCTTGCTTATGCCTTTCGCGACCGTAGCTGGCAGATTTCCTTTGGCCTCGGGCATTATTTTTAGTGCCTTTTCCCATTCTCGTCATCTCGGGATACTTGACACCAGATTTCGAGAAAAATCAAAGCCCCCACAACTGTTTTCGCAAGTCTGACCAGCCTTCCCATTCATCTTTATAAAGATACTTCAACGCATCCACATCGCGTTTGCGTCCTCCGGCAGGAAAATAATTCCACGCCATCGCCCGGCGCAGCCCAGCACCCGTTTTCACACCTGTGGCGTGCCAACAACTCGGCGTCCACACCAGTGTCCACCGCGGATCCAGCACCACTTCCACCTCGAGTGGATGTTTGGCAAAAAACAACTCAGGCATTTTCTCATGCCGACCAGTTGCAATCTCCACATGTCGCAACTCTTCTGTCACCTCAGCACGCGAGCGCAAATGCGTACCCGGCAAAACGCGCAGCGGTGCATTGCTAACATCATGCCGATCCAGGGCTGTGCGCAATGATACCTGTTTAACCTCAGGGCTTCCATCGGCATGCCATTGTACCTGCTGTTGCATTCGCCCATCGGACGACACAATCTTCGACGCATCACCCAGCCCACACGCCCCAATATGCACCTCGTCACAACCCAAAATGCGCCGGGCCATGGCAACCAGTTCGGGCCGTTCCACCAGTTGCAACAACACCTCCCCCATCATCAAAAATTGACACGCCCCCCGGTTCAACCCTTTTGGAAATTCAGTTTTTTCCCATTCCGGTTCTACATCGCGTTGCCGCTGATCCACCGCGCGCATCGTCTGTTCACCCAGCGGATTGGGGATAAAAAAGAACCCGTTGCGATGAAAATGTTCAACCTGCTGATCTGTGATCTCCATTGTTTCCTCCTGTATTATATAGATATTCAGATAATGATTTGAAATACGTGAAAGACTGACGATAGACGATGGCAAAACCAAGCCTTTAACCATCGTCGAAAAATCAAGTTTATTACCTGAAATTTTTCTGATACTTGACGCTCGATTCCCTTTCACCCAACCTTCACCAACCGCTTGCCGATGTTGCCACCTTTTAACATATCGATAAATGCCGCCGGGGCATTTTCCAGACCTTCCCAAATGTCTTCTCGGTATTTGATTTTTCCGTCGCCAACCCAGGTGGCCATCTCTTTTAAAGCCAAACGATATTGCGCCGCAAAATCAAACACCAGAAATCCCCGCATGGTCAACCGCTTCACAATAAACTGCCACATAAAACGCGGCCCCAATTCAGGTTCTTCCAGATTGTATTGCGAAATTTGGCCGCAAACCGCAATGCGCCCATTTAAGTTCATCAGCGGAAACACCGCATCGGTAATGGATCCCCCCACATTGTCAAAATACACATCAATCCCATCGGGGCACAATTGGCGCAATTCAGAACCATAATCATCGGTTGTTTTATAATTAAACGCCCCGTCAAATCCCAGATCATTCACCAAATACAACACCT
>CAXNEV010000328.1:0-4791 GCA_964200925.1 Candidatus Latescibacterota bacterium
AACAAAGGATTAGTGACCCGCACCCAATTGTTGCCGATGCGCAAGTCCAGTTTGGGCGGTTCATGCGGTGTTTGCTGGGGCTGTCCAAATTGCACATCGGTATTTTCGCCAACTTGCACCTGCCCGGAATCTCCCCACAAATCGACCGATGCCCGACCTTCTGCATCCGTTTGTAGCCGATCTCCAGGCACAACTCCCAAATCCATCGACCGCACCCTTTCTCCTGATTTTAAGATGGCCCGTCCCGAAATCACAGCGGCATTGCCCACCGCCCCAGATTGACTGCGAGCGCGCCCGCCAGTTTTTGATTGTGCGGCCGAATCTGTTTTGGCGGTTGAAAGATTTGCCACATCCGGACGCGTTTTGCCACGCAAGTTCAATCCCAAATTGGGATTGTAGCGATTCAGCAAAATAACGATCACAACAACCGATGCAATGACCAGAATGCCCACCAGATATCCAACCGGATTTCGACGTTTTTTTTTCTTCACAACAACTTCAATATCCCCGGTTCCACCCTTTGCCGACTGTGAACCATCGGGCAAGAGGTTGGCTTTTTCCCGTTCAATAGATCCCAAATACGTGTGAATGACTCCTGTTTCATACAACAACCGGGCGCGATCCATGATCTGGTGTTGAAGCATCATCACCTGGGCATCGTCCACATCGTCCAGCACTTTTTCATCTTCTTCAAACATCCTGGCGCGCCGCTCGGACAAATTGGCAATTATTTTTCGGCGCACCCCCACCGGTGCGGGTCGCAAAGATAAAATGAGATCCCAATGATCCACCCCATTTAACACAGCCTGCAACTCGCGATCAGAAAGGTGCACCAATTCATGAAATCCAAAAATCAAATCCTGAACATGGCCAGTCGCATCGGGATCTTTGTCATACATCAATGTGAGAATGCGGCGGATAATACCCGGATTTTGAATCAGTCGCAAAACTTCGGCGGCAAAAGCAGGGTTGGGTTCATAAGATGCCAGTTCTATAGCCTGACAAAGGGTGTGCAGAAACTCGAGATCTTCGTGTTCCAACCGCCTGGAAAACGAAAGAGACCCTTGTGCCGCGATCACTTGTATAACGTCGGCTTCCACAGTTTCGGGCAATCGCCGCACAATATCGCAAGCCTGCTTAGGGGTGCCTTTGCGCAAAATTAAAGACAGCACATCGGATAGGCGCAACTTCAAATTTTCAATTTGAGAGAACATGCCGGGTTCTCCAACAAGCACATCCAGCTCTTTTTTTAATCGCTGTGCCACAACAGGCAATGTTTTCAAATTGTTTATATGGCTCAGTTGATTTAACACCTCTTTGCGAAGATCTTCAGGCAGAAGAGCCAGTATGCGCGAACGCACCTGGCTTGGCAAATAAGTGCCTATCATGGCCAGCACATCGCACAATTCAGCCTGTGTCATACCCCCTCCAGCCAGAAACCTCTAAGAAAAGGCTTCAAGGTACTTGAGCCCTGTTCCCGTATTAAACAACACGACCCGGTCTGTCTCTGCAATTTTGTTGTCAGCCACCAGCTTTTTTAAACCCGCCAGCGTGGCCCCGCCTTCTGGAGCAGGAAAAATACCCACAGCTGATGCCAGTTCAATTGCACTGGTTATCAATTCATCGTCGGTTACCGACAGGGCACACCCACCACTTTCCCGAATGGCCCTCAACATTAAAAAATCGCCTACAGCACCCGGCACGCGAAGCCCGGAAGCCACGGTGTGGGCATTCTGCCAGGGTGAGGCGGTTTCCAACCCCGCTTCAAAAGCCCTCACAATTGGCGCACACCCTGCAGCCTGTACAGAAATCATTTTAGGGCGTTTGGAGCCAATCCACCCCATTTGTTCCATTTCATCAAAAGCTTTCCACATCCCAATCAGCCCGGTACCTCCTCCGGTGGGATAAATGACAACCTCGGGCAATTCCCAATCAAATTGCTCGGCCAGTTCATACCCCATCGTTTTTTTGCCTTCCACCCGATAGGGTTCTTTCAGGGTTGAAATGTCAAACCACCCTTCTTTTTCTTTGCGGGCTGCCACGATTTTGCCGCAATCGGAAATCAGCCCATCGACCAGTTCAACCTGTGCCCCAAGCACTTTGCACTCGATATAATTGGCCCTGGGAACATCTTTGGGCATAAAAATATGGGCAGACAACCCGGCCCGGGCCGCATAGGCTGCTGTGGCCCCACCGGCATTTCCGGCAGACGGAATGGCAATGGCCTTTGCCCCCAGTTCTGCCGCCCGCGAAATCGCCACCGACATGCCCCTTGCTTTAAAAGAACCGGTGGGATTACACCCTTCATCTTTGACAAAAAGATGAGGTACCCCAATTTTTTTTCCAAGAGACACAGCCTGTAACAAGGGCGTAAACCCCTCGCCCAAACTCACACAAAAACCTTCCTGTTCAACAGGTAACACGTCGTGATAACGCCACATGGTGGGAATGCGCCCGATGAGGTTTTCCCGTGTCATTTTCTTTTTAACCGCATCCAGATCATATCGGGCAAATAATGGTGCGCCAACCTCGCTTAAATTCCACAACTGGTTTTTGGAATAGCTTTTGCCTGTGCGTGTGCAAACCAGATCAATCAGAAACCCCATAAACCCTCACTTTCAAAAACGATAACCCGATCAACCTCGTTGCCTAATTATGAGGTTAGCCAAAACGGAAGTCAAGCCAGAATTGCATCTGCCTCCACATTTGGCAATAGTTTGTAATGCCGAATTTTACGCCTTAAAGTCGGGCGAGATATGCCCAGCAACTGGCATGTTCTCCCCCGGTTTCCCCTGGTGATGTTCAACACTTTTTTGATGTGTTCTTCTTCCACTTCAGCCAGGGTGGGAATTCCGTCCTTAACCCCATCTTCTTTACGCGCAATCCCTTTTAAATGAACAGGCAAAATCACAGACCCTCGACAAATCAAAATCGCGCGGTGTATGGCATGTTGCAATTCGCGCATATTTCCCGGCCAATCGTAAATCATCAACTGCTCCAGTGCCTCTTCGGCAATGCCTTTCACCCGACAACCCAAATGTCGATTGAGCCTTTCCAACAAAGCATGCACCACCGCGGGAATGTCTTCCCGGCGATCTCTTAAGGCCGGTAAAACAAGCGTCATGGCCCCCAATCGATAAAACAAATCCAACCGAAACTCACCGCGATCAACCATATTTTCCAAATTTTTGTTGGTTGCCGCAACCACCCGTGTATTGGTGCAAATGGGAACTTGCCCACCCACTCTGACAAATTCGCCATGATCGAGTGCCCGAAGCAATTTGGCCTGAAAGGTCAACGGGGCATCTCCTATTTCATCCAGAAACAGGGTGCCGCCATTGGCCTGTTCAAAACACCCGGCACGCCGTTCCTGCGCTCCGGTAAAAGCCCCTTTTTCATGGCCAAACAATTCACTTTCTGCCAAACCTTCTGCTATTGCCGCACAATTTAAAGCCACAAACGCACCGGTTCGCCCCGAAACGCGATGAATTTCTCGGGCGAATAATTCTTTTCCTGTGCCGCTTTCTCCGCGAATCAAAACGGTCGCCTTTGTTTTGGCGATCAACCCAGCCGTTTTTAAAACATCCAGCATGCGTGAACAACTCCCAATAATCAGGGGTGCCTCTGTAGGGTTGTGTATCCCTGATATCTGGCTTTGATTGGCACAATGGGTTTCGCGCTCAATCTCCTCACACAATCGGCCAATAACCTTCACATCAATAGGCTTTATCAAATAGTCATAAGCACCCGAAGCCAGAGCCTCAAGCATGCGATCTGACATCAAAACTTTGCACATTAAAACCACAGGGATGGCCCCATCAACATCATGGATAACATCCTGTCCACGGGCATCTGGCAATTCGTCTTCGGTGAAAATCACACGGATTTTCAACTGCACGACCAGGCGTTTTGCTTCCTGCCAGGTATCTGCAAAAACAATGTTGCCATGGCGTTTGTCAAATCCTTTGCGAAACATTTCGCCCTGTACCCCATCCATTCCCACAAACAATATCGTGTGCATAATTCCTCCGGTGATTATGTGAATAGTGATTATTCACCAGATATCAGCACAACGTGTACCCATCCTTGTATCAACAGGGTAAATGAACAGGTTATTAAAATTTTGCGTTTATTTTATATCCCATTGTGCCCCCCCGAACACGACGCAAAAACCCACTGATGTCTCTGATTTCATGGCACAAAAAAACGGCGTCCTTTATCGGGGCGCCGTTTTTTTTAATAAAAATGCATTACGGTATAATGACTGTCACTGTGGATGATGGATCGCTGATTAACCCCAGGCTATTGGTCGAAATGCGATACACATATACCGTTCCGCTTTGAATCGCTGTATCGGTATATGTGGTTCCCGCCTGAGCCAGTTGCAAGGTTGTAAAGGTCAAATTCTTTGACGACCCCCCGGCAGCCAGCGTTGCCCGCTGAATCAGGAAACTGTCAAATTGTGCAGGTGGTGTCCACGACAATTGAACCTGCGGCGGTGTGGCGTTGCCCACATAGGTTGCCGTCACATTGGTTGGTGCAGCAATGCTGGCTCCCTGTGTGGAGGTTGTCAAAGTTACACTGCTCGACCGTGGGCTTTCATTGCCCTTTGCATCAATGGCTGCAATTTGGTAGATATAAACAGTATTAAATACCAGCCCACTGTTTTCATACACCCGCAGCGTTGAATCCACCGTAGCAATATTTGTAAACCCGGCCGATACAGAACCCACAGCGCGATAAATGACAAACTTGGACAATCCGGTCAACGAACCGCCATCGTTATCTGTG